>DATMJF010000488.1:0-2088 GCA_035554455.1 Rummeliibacillus sp. | reverse complement strand
AAATGTGGGAGACAACGCAGTTGGCTCATACGGTTTGTGCGCTTAGCGGGGGTGCTTAGCAAAAAAATATTAGAATGTTTTTCAATTCGAGTAAGAAGGCTGATCAATAGTGGGTTATTCATTCACTTTTGAGACAGCTCCTTAAAATACTATATTAATGATTAATATACAATTCGAATACGTCACCATAATCTTTTTTCATATACTGTTCTTTGTTTTTTAGCACCCAATCATTTGCAAACCGTGTAATTTGTTCGAATGATTGTGCAGGTGTTACTTCTTTTGATTCTATTTTTCCGATAGATTGTGCTGCATAGCTTAAACTATTTTGTGCGATTTCGAAGTTTTTCTTATTATGAAGCATTTCTACTGAAATTGAATGCAACGCTTTATAAAGATCTTTGATATCAGTATCAAATTTTTTATGAATATCAATTGACATCGGTATGTTATCAATTGTGAATTTAATTTCAATATCTAAATCGATCGTACCTGCTGTTTCTAATATTACGTCTGATATTGTGCTATGTTCGTAATCATATCGCTTTAATAGACGCTTTTTACTGATCGCTGAATCACCATCTACATGGATTAATGCTTGATTTGTAAAACAATATTCATCTGACTTCGTTTTAATCAAGAAATACACAACTTCACCTGATTCATGCTTAACAAAATCATCAGACTCTGTTTTATCGAAATTCTCTTTTGTTACAACGACCCCAATATCAGATAATCCAAGTGCATCGGATGCTAGTTTTTTTAACATAAAGCATTCCTCCTAAGTTTTTTGTTGCTCTACTATATTTACGTAAACCCGAAAGAAAAGTTTCAAAAAGAGATTCACTTTGAAATTTTACATCTTTCAATGGCACAAAAAATTAATCAACAACAAGAGTTTTTAGCCAATGTGGATAATTTTATACGTCCATGTGGATAAAATCCACCTTATCCCCTTTTATAAATCTGTTACTAACATTTTGTGCATAAGTTTTTTGTTAACTGTGTACAAAAAACTTATTCTAAAAATTTTATCCACAAATTCATGTACAAGTTACTCACATGTAGTCAATTTATAGATACTTTATTTTGACAGATTAAGATATTTTACGTTTGGTATTATTATTATATTCAATAAATATTTATTAAATGTAATACAAAATCTCACTATAACACCTATTCTATATCAGTTAACCTTTAAATTTGTTATATAACAGATGAGCTATAAAAATATTTTTTATTAAAAATTTACATAATCTATGAAACACTTGAATTCCTACTTCTGGTAATGCGAAGAAAGTAAAGAATACAAAACGTCAATTTTATTGTGCCAATCTTCCTATTAGTTGCATTTATGTATTGGGTGGTCAACTATACTCTATCAATTGTAGCAAGAAAATTGGAGTTAAAAACGTCTTAGTCTCGAAAAAAGCTTAAGAAGAAAAGGGCTGTCTGAAAAGTTGGTGTAAACCGACTTTTCAGAACAGCCCTTTTTAAAGAACTATAATTGGTTAGTTTTTAAATGATACAATTTATTTTGTCTTATCAGCTAATTCTTTTAAAGCATCAGTAAGTTGATCATTTAAGGAACCCAATGCTTTTTTATCCAAAGTAGGTGCTTCTGAACCTGCAATCGTTGGATCTAGATATTTTTCAACTTTCCCATAAAGATCTTTATTATCTTTTTTCACTTCATCTTCAAAAACTTTCCATTGATCTTCTAATTTCGGGCCAACTTCTTTTACTTTAGCTTGATCTCCACTATCAATTGCTTTTGATAATTGTTCAGTTGTATCAAGCATTTTATTAACTCCGTCAGAAACTTCATTGCTATTATTTGAACCACAACCAGCTAATAATAACGCGCTTCCAAATCCAATTGATAAAACCATCGATGTTAATTTTTTCATGATCTTTTCCTTCTTTCTAAATGAGTATTATTTATTGTAACTAGTTATTACTTTTAAACTTTTTCACTAGAATGATAGCAATAGCAACAATAACAAGAATTAATTGTGGGATGGCACTCTCCCATGAAGGGTATAATGCAAAGAATTCAATGCTTGGAATACTTTCAACATTAGTTGT
>DATMJF010000487.1:0-2807 GCA_035554455.1 Rummeliibacillus sp. | reverse complement strand
ATGACTGCACTTGAAAAAGGGCTCATCATCCGTCAGTTAGATCAAGTTCTAACATTCATGCCTGTATTAGCGATGAGTCAGAGCGAACTAGAAGAAGGGATTAATATAATATATCAATCTATTTCAGAAAATATTTAATTTCCTTTTTTATTAATAATAAGCTCTTTATTTCCGCTACAGACGGACGCTTTCCGCGGGTAAGCATCAAGCCTCCTCCTCACTTCGTTCGTGCGGGGTCTTGATTCGCTTGCTTTTCCCGCAGGAGTCGCCGTCTTTCGCTCCATCATAACATTCTATAGGTTATAGAGTAAGTAAAGTCCAGTCAAAAGTAATATGTTCGTTTTTTTAGGTTAAACATCGAATTACGAAAAATTGATTTAATTAGGTATAGAATTTCTAAATAGTATAACCCCTGCAAAGTAATAAGTTGCAGGGGTTAAATGTTTTTTGGAACAGTTGAACCACTTCATTTCTTCTTATTTGTTATAATAGTAGTTAAATGAGTGGATATTCAAAGGAAGTGAACAAGATGATTAAAATAGTTATTGCCGAAGACCAAGGAATGCTTCTCGGGGCTTTGAAATCGTTGATTAATATGGAAGATGATATGGAAGTTGTAGGAGTAGGGCACAATGGCATAGAAGCATTAAAGCTTGTTGATCAATATCAACCGGATATCGCCATTATGGATATTGAAATGCCTGAAAAAACAGGTTTAGATGCTGCAGAAGAACTAAAGGAAAAAGACTGTAAGGTGATCATTTTAACAACCTTTGCAAGACCGGGTTATTTTGAGAGAGCTAGAAAAGCAGGTGTCAGAGGATATTTGTTGAAGGATAGTCCTATTGAAGAGTTGGTCAATGCGATTCGAATCATCATGGATGGCCGCAGAATTTATGCACCGGAACTAATTGATATTGTGTATGAAGAAGATACAGAAAATCCTTTAACGGATCGAGAGAGTGAAGTATTAGGTCTTGTGGCAAAAGGAAGAACAACCAAAGAAATTGCAACTGAATTGTATTTGTCTCCTGGAACGGTTCGTAACTATATCTCTACTATTTTTGATAAATTAGGAGTAAGTAATCGTATTGAAGCGATAGCGAGATTTAAGGAAAAAGGTTGGAATAAATAATATAAAAAAACCCGGATTAGCTTTCTGAGATGAGTGGCTAATCCGGATTTTTTTTGTGCTGAAGCTGGATAAATTTATTTACGTTTCGTTAAGCGGCCAATTGCAAAACCTGCAGCTGCTACCCCGAGAATTGTGTTTGTTCTCTTATTGAATACTTGTTTTACGACAAGTTCTAAATTTTGTGGACGTTCTGCTAAACGGCGCATAAAGTAACCATACCAATCTTGCCCAAATGGTACATATGTGCAGAAGTTATAACCTTCTTTGGCTAGTTCAAGTTGCATTTCGCGACGGAAGCCGTAAAGCATTTGAAATTCGTATTTTTCTTTTGGAATATCATGAACTGCGATAAACTGCTTCATATGATTAATAATATTGTGATCATGTGTTGCAATTGAAGTAAATTTACCATTTAGTAAGTGATACTCTAATAGTTCTATGTAATTACGATCGATATCTTCTTTTGTTTGGTAAGCAACTTCGCCAGGTTCTTTATAAGCACCCTTAACGATACGCAAACGGTAATTTTTGAATTTTTCGATGTCTTCTTTTGCACGGAAGAAGTATGCTTGAATAACTGTGCCGATATTATCATGATCTACAGATAATTCTTCAAGCAAATCAAATGATGGTTGTAAACGATCATAATTTTCCATATCAAAATTGACAAAAATATCATAGTTGTCTGCTAAAGCTACTATTTCTTTTAAATTTTCATTGCAAAAATCATAGTTAATATCTAAACCTAATTGAGAAGGTTTTAAAGAAATATGAGCGTCAACACCGTTTTGATGGATTGCTTCTATGACTGCTAAAATTTGTTCTTTTGCAGCGGTTGCTTCTGATCTTTCATGAACAAATTCCCCTAAATTGTCCACTGTACATGAGATTCCATGTGAGTTTAGTTCTTTAATGCTTTCGATTACTTCTTCGATGTTTGTACCAGCTACTACGCTTGCAGCACCCATCTTTAACCCATACTTTTTAGCATTGTTATTTAAAAATTGGTTTTCTGATAATGCGATAAAGAAATCTTTAAGTGACATATGCCATTTCCCCTTGTTGTGAAATTGTATTTTTCTCGATTATATCATAGTTAAAGGAAAAGTCATTCTATTCATATATTTCTTAATAGATAAATATAAATGCTCTATTAAGAATTTTTTTTGTGGAAAAGCAAAAATATTGAATGTCCTAAGAGTAGGGTATATGCTATTTATTGTTCAAACACAATTGAACAATAAAGGCAACATGCGTTTATAGGCTCTTTTTTGTCGATTTTTGTTGCTTTTTATGAAAAACAAGTTGCATTAACTAAATAATATATGTAATTTAGTAATGAGGTACAAAATTAATATTATGACGCAAAAAACGTTTTCCCTACATGGAATGGGGAAGACGTTTTTTTGCGTTTTCTTAAAATTTATCTTTCAACATTTGCATGCGATTATTGAAAAGAGAAGGGTAAGATAAAAATCCTAATAAAATACTAGAGATAGCTGCTGTTGTTAACAACACAAATAATATTAAAAGTTGAAATTGTACTGCCTGTACGGGATCAGCACCTGCAATGATTTGACCACTCATCATACCAGGCAATTGTACAAGACCAATCGTTTTTTGACTTTCGATTGTTGGAATCATACTTGCTTTTATCGCATTAATTAGTTGT
>DATMJF010000486.1:0-10716 GCA_035554455.1 Rummeliibacillus sp. | reverse complement strand
CGTCTACAAAGATGACTACGGCCGAGTGTTTACTGTTGAGAATTTAAAAGAAAAGTAGATTGATAGAAATGTGTCCTCCTGTGTTCGCAGGAGGATTTTTCATTTTGTTCAGATTTGGAATGAAATATATTTTCTTAGATTCGGTTAATTTGCAGGTGAAATTTACTTGCGAACTTTATTTATTTACTTGCGATTTCCAGTCATTTACCTGCGAGTTTGATCAATTTAATTGCGACTTCCCAATTTGTATTTGCGTTCTCAACATTTTACGTCACCACTCCATCTCTTAACTCTCTACATTTCTCAATTACCTCCCTCTTTTGCGCACAATGGACAAAACAAAAAAAGACCACCCATAGCGCGGTCCTTTCCAATACTTTCTTCTATTATATAGTTTCCTGACTTAGCTCTTTCAGTGCAATGCGTTCGACTGCTTTTGCTACTGATTTGTGGACGTTTGGATCAAGTGGGTGCGGAACGAGATCACCGTTATGCGTTGCATCCACAATTGCATTTGCTGCGGCTAGAAGCATTGGATATGTGATTCTTTTTGCATTTGCGTTTAATGCACCACGGAAAATACCTGGGAAACCAAGCACGTTGTTAACAAGGCGGCCATCTGCTGCATAGGCTGCTCCAGCTTTAAGTGCGTCTTCAGGTGTAATTTCTGGGTATGGATTTGATAAAGCTAGTATTATTTGTCCTTTGCGAACCATTTCAGGTTTTATCAGACCTTTTACACCTGTAGTAGCAATTACAATGTCACAGTGTTCCATTAATTCTTCAATAGAGTTCATGACTGTTCCACCAAAACTTCTTAATCGGACAAGAGCGCTTTCTTGTAAGTCGCTGCCACATACTTCTTTTACTCCGTATTCCAACAACATTCGGCTAATCGCAAGACCCGCTGCACCAAGACCGATTTGACCGACAACAGCTTGTTTTAAATCTACCCCAGCGTAACCACATGCTGATAAAGCTGCAGCCAACGTTACGACTGCTGTACCATGTTGATCATCATGCATAACTGGGATTTGCAATTCTTTTTCCAAACGTTCTTCAATTTCGAAGCAATGTGGTGAGCCGATATCTTCCAATAATATGCCTCCGAAACCTTGAGCTATATGCTTCACTGTTTCCACTACTTCATCTGGATTACTTGTATCTAGCAAAATTGGAACACCGCTAATTTCAGCAAATTGGTCGAATAATACAGCTTTCCCTTCCATTACTGGCATACCTGCTACTGGACCAATGTTTCCTAAACCAAGGATGGCCGTACCATCTGTTACAATCGCCACTGTATTCCCGATACTTGTAAAATAATGTGCTTTTTCCGGAGAACGTTGGATTTCTTGGCAAACACTCGCTACACCTGGTGTATAAATACGACGTAAATCACTTAACGAACGAACATCGATTTTACTAGTCATATGTATTTTTCCACCTTCATGCGCTTTCATGACATCATCTGAAACAGCACATACAGTAATATATTCGAGTTCATTAATAGCTTTAACGATTTCTTCTAATTGAGCTAGGTTCTCACAAGTACAAGCAACGTCTCGAATTGTAGAAAAAGTACCGATTTTTAGCGTTTTAATATCACCGATATCGCCACCTTGATCACCTATTGCTTTTGCTACCTTAGCAAAATTTCCTGGCTTTGATGGTGTCTCTACTATTAAATTGCGCATTATATTTTGGGCAGACATTCATTTTCCTCCATTCTGTCTTTATCTCTTATTATGTCTTTTCTGTGACAGTAGAAGTTCATTCTACTACTATGTACTGTAAAGGTAAATGTTTATATCATAAGCGAGCTGAATAATCATAATTATCTGTAAAATATATCCCTTTTTTGTTTTGAATTATCTTTTTTCGGGTATGCTTGAACTATAGTGGTTCACGATAGCAATTTGTAGAAATCTTTTATCTTAATTGTTTTCTAATCACTATCCAATTACTAATTGTTTATTTCAAAACATTGAAATATATATTCTCTTTGCAACTCGGAACAATTAACCTCCTCAGCTCTGCAGAGACCGCTAGCCCCCTTTGTTAGCGGTTCTTTGTTTTGCCCCAAAACTTTATTTACTTTTTACGTATAAAGCCCATGCCCATTGCATTTGTATTTTACTAGATTTATATTTGCTTAATTGCATGTCCTCACCTACCTAATATTCTCCCCATCTTCCCATAATTTAATCAAAATAATTTCAGATCTTAAGTAGGAATATGATTTTTAGCTAAGGATTTTAAGTTAAGGTTCCAAAAAATTTTATTTTAATACCAATCAGTTACCTTTATACTATCAATATGGAATATATTATAATTGAAATTAACCTTATGAAATAAGATACTCAGTAATCAAAAAGCACTATATTGCAATATCTATATATTACCTTAACAGAGGAGTGGGAGCATGAAAATAAGTAGTATGATAAAATACTCAATCATTGTAGCAGTTGTTCTTCTTGTGCTAAATGGTTTAAGTATTGGGTATTTGACGAAAAGTATATCCGATCAATCCAATGCGTTAAAAATTGATAAACAAGATGGAACGATTGGTATGCATCTGTTGAAAAATACCGAAACCAAATCTTCCAATATTCGTACATACGCTGAGTCGGGTTCAGATCGCTTTTTAAAGGCTTATGAAGCTGAAGATCAGCAATCTCTTGATACTGATAAAACAATCAAACAGCTTAAACGTGACCACTTACCTGAAGATACGTTAGCACTTGCTGAATATGCTCTTCAACAGTCTACTCATCTTAAACCAATTGAAGAAGATGCTATTGCCCTCATTCAAAAAGGTGAATACGACGAAGCGAAAAAAATTCTATATGGAACTGAATATAGTTTACTTAAAGATAATGTTAGTAACACCATTAACTCTTTTGATAATAAGCTAACTGCTTGGACAAATAAGCAAGTAGAGCAAGCGAACTCACAAGTAAAAGTAAGCGTATTAATTATGGCAATATTGGTCATTCTTTTACTTATAAATTTTATGACGATTCTTATTCTTTTATCTAGAAAAATCCGTCCACTTTACAGTATGACAAATTTCGCAACAGAAATAGCGGATGGAAACTTAACATTAGATTTACTAAAACATCGTTCTAAAGATGAAATTGGTCAATTAGCAGAAGCATTTAATCATATGTACAGTAATTTAAAAAAAATAATTACAACTGTAACTCAAACTAGTGATCATTTAGCTGCCGCTTCAGAGGAGCTTTATGCAAGTACTGATCAAACAAATGCAGCTACTAAACAAGTAAGCGAAGAAATTGATAAACTTGCACTTGATACAAATGTGCAAATGCAATATGTTTCTAATGGTACAAACTCGATGAATTTTGTTGCTAGTCAAATCCAGTCTGTCGCAGCATCTGCAGCATCAGTAGCTCAATCTGCGGCAACAGCAACAGAAAAAACCGTTTCTGGTGGAACAAATCTTGAAACTTCAGTGAAGCATGTTAAAGCGATCCAAGGATCAATCGTTGAGACACAAACCTCTCTTTTAGAATTAGCAAATAGTTCTCAAAAGATAAACACAATGGTAACTGCTATCACAGAAATCTCTGAACAAACAAATTTACTTGCTTTAAATGCTGCTATTGAAGCTGCGCGCGCTGGTGAACACGGAAAAGGCTTTGCAGTTGTTGCTGATGAAGTACGTAAACTCGCTGAAGAGTCAGCACGTTCAGCAAACGAAATTCGTCAAACAACTGAGAATATTCATCAAAATATGAAGAAAACTGTTGAGCAAATGGAAAATGTAAATGAGAAAGCACAACTTGGATATGAAAGTATACGAATCACAGGTGTGACATTCAAAGAAATCTACGAAACTTCGTTATCGCTTTCTAATGAAATTAAAGAAGTTTCGAATGTAACAGACGCAATGGCTACAGCATCTCAAGAAACTGTGGCTTCACTTGATCAAGTCAACACTATTTCACAAGATACAACAGACAAAACACAACATATCGCAAGTCTTTCTGAAGAACAATATGCAATAATGGAAGAAATTACAGCATCAACTGTAGAATTAAGTAAAATGGCTGAATCATTAAGTAATAGTATTCAAGTATTCAAATTATAAAGTGAAACTTCCATCAGTGGGGTTTTCTTCACCCACTGATGGTTAGTTGAACCAATCGGGCTTTTACGGGCAGTTATCCCCCACCTATCTTCTTTGCTTCTCTCTCAATCTTGAGGTGGGGGTATTACTGCCCGTTAATGCGGGATAATATTTTACAAAAAGAGCACAATTTTTAACAATAATTGCGCTCTTTTTGCATATTAAATTTTCTATTTTTATACAATTAATAAGGATTTTCCGTATTTGAACACAACGCTATTAGTTCTTTAGTTATAAAAATTCGATATTATAAATAAAATCATACGATTACTAATCTATCAAATTTACCCTTTTTTTTAAGTAGATTGTTTTAATTTTAGTTTTTATCTACAATGAAGTTAACGACATTCGTACGCTATTATCCAACAAAAAAGGAGTGATTTTTGTGAAACAAGCTTTATATTCTGTTTTAGCAGTAGGTGCTGCTGCGCTGGTTGTTAACGCACATGATGCAGAAGCAAGCTCCAATACATATAAGGTCAAAAATGGCGATTCTTTATATGTGATTGCACAAAAATATAATACAACTGTAAGCCAGCTAAAAAAATCGAACAATCTTACTTCCGATATGATTTATGTTGGACAAAATATCAAAACAAACAGTAAGTCTATTACAAAAGTGAGTACTGCTTCTGTTACAAAAAAAACAACCACTACTACAAAACAGTCTAGTACTTACAAAGTAAAATCCGGTGATTATTTAGCAAAAATCGCTGCAAATCAGCACGTTTCACTATCATCACTTATGAAAGAAAATCAGCTTACTGATGATATGATTTATGTAGGGCAAGCTTTGAAAATCCCTGGTACTTCAACCGTGAAAGTAGCTAGTACTACTAACACAAAAAAGACAAACACAAGTACAAGTAAAAATAGCACTACAAAAAATGTGACAACGACTACATATAAAGTGAAGTCTGGTGATTATTTAGCGAAAATTGCCGCTAAATATAAAGTAACTGTCGATTCAATTAAAAAGAGTAATAACCTAAAAGACGATTCAATATATGTTGGACAGTCATTGAAAATTCCCGGTAGCAGTTCGAACTCTACTTCTAGTAGTTCAAAGAATACAACAGCATCCGTTTCAACAAAAGCTACAAAACATACCGTAATTGCTGGTGATACACTATCAATCATTGCGTATCATTATGGAATTACAATTACACAATTAAAATCATGGAACGGCTTAACATCTGATATTATTCGTGTAGGACAAGTGTTATCTGTCAAAAACAGCGGAAAAACTAGTCAACAGCAAAAAGAAAATACGACATCTGTTTCAAATCCAAACACTGGAGGTCAAACTTCATCAAAAGTAGTGAAAGCAGCTATGAATCTAGCTCTTTCATTTCAAGGGGTACCTTATGTTTGGGGTGGATCTTCTCCAAGTGGCTTTGATTGCAGTGGCTTTATCTATTACGTATACAGTCATTCAGGATACAGCAATATTGGGAGAACAAGCGCTGCTGATTACGAAGCTCGATCATACTATGTTTCATCACCTAAAGCTGGTGATTTAGTATTCTTTAAGAATACGTATAAACAAGGTATTTCACATCTGGGTATCTATTTAGGAAACGGTCAATTTGTACATGCAGGTGGCGATTATGTACAAGTTTCCTCTGTTAATGATTCCTACTGGAAAAGCCATTTTGATAGTTATAAACGATTCTATGATCTGACATACTAATTATTTCATAATCTATTAATCAAATCTAAGACCTTGCCAGTCAATTTAGGCAAGGTCTTTTTTTCTTTGTAACAATATGTAATATATTAGTACACTAAAAACTATTCTTATAAAATGACATAAATATAAATATCCTATCTTTCAAATTACGTCATATTCTTCTTAATTCTGTGTAAATATATGTTTATTTGAAACATATTTACTGTAATTTAGGTTTAATATACTCAATTAAAGTCGTAATATCTGTCACTTGTTACATAACTGTAATATAACTGTAAACGAAATAGCGTTGTCTTTTTATCTGATTTTTTATAAAGTTATACTTGTAAATATTACAAACACACAAACAATCGTTTAAATACTATATATACAAAACATTATTGAGAATAGTTGGGGGAATTTGATGAATAAGAAAGCATTATTTACAGCAATCGCATCAAGCGCACTAGCATTAACAATTAGCTTTGGACATGTGAAAGCAGCTGAAAACAACGAAACAACAGCTCAAGTGACTGAAAACACTGATGTTACAATGGTAGCTAATTCACAAGCAACACAAATTAGTGGAAAATATCACGTTACTGCTAGTTCACTAACGTTACGTGCTGATTCTTCTACAAGTTCAAAAGCATTAGCATATATCAGCAAAAACACAACTGTAAATGCAAAATACAAAAAAGTTGCCGGTGGAAAAACTTGGTACAAAGTGACTGTTAACGGTAAAACAGGTTGGATGTCAGCAGCATACCTAAAAAAAGGTTCTAGCGTTAAGAAAACATCTGAAAGTGCTGAAATGAGTGATATCGTAAGCACTGCTAAAAACTACCTTGGTATTCCTTACGTTTACGGCGGTACAACTCCTTCTGGTTTTGACTGCAGCGGTTTTACTCGCTATGTTTATGCTAAACACGGTATCTCTTTACCACGTACAAGCCGAGCACAACGCGCAGCTGTTAAATATACTAATAACCCACAACCAGGTGATTTAGTATTCTTCAACGTTGGTGGTGGTGCAATCACGCACGTTGCTATTTATGCTGGTAATGGCATGTTAGTTCATGCTGCAGGTGATCACGTTCAATTCCAAACTATGAGTACTTACTGGAAATACTACGTACACAGCTACGGCACAGTACGTTAATCAAATACACTACACTCAACTATTCTTAAAACAATAAACAAAAACCTAAGTAATGGGCTTCTTCTCCAAAGTCAATTACTTAGGTTTTTTCTATGTACCATATTTATATTCTAAATCTTATACACTTTTCCCCCATTATAAAAACCGTTTTCTATGTATCGATTGTCTGTACTTTTACTCTCCCTTACTTTTCCTTACTATTCTTTCATTCTGCTCTGCGAAAAAATGGCACAAGATGCAATATTCTATACTTCTGATTATCCCTTTACTCCTCTAATTTTGCTCTTGCAGCTACTTTAACTGGTTACCTTTCGCTTTACCTAGCCAAAAATATACGCTAATGAAGGCTATATCGGTTTTTTTCTACTATTCCACCATTTCCACCATTTATCTAGATTGCTGAGTAAACATCTAATTAGGTGTGTTTTTACACTCCTCTCTATTCTAAAGATTGTAAAAACACCCGGCCATGAATTGCAGTTCATTGACCGGGTGTTTTCTTTGTTATTATTTAAGTTTTTGCTGATCAGTTGAAGTAGAAGTATTATCTTCCGTTTTATTTTTGCTATCTGTATTATCTTTAACTGTATCTGTAGTTGTATCTGTTTTTGTATTTGGATCGACGCTTTGTTTATTTATAGGTGCTTGATCTTCTTCGGTTGTTGTGCTTTGACCTTCACCTGTATTGTTTGAGTTTGAACTGTTTGTCGATTCTGTTTCTGCATTTGTTGAATCTGTTTCAGTATTCGTTGTCTGGCTATCATCAGATGAGTTTGTAACTTCTATCTTCGTAAATTGATAGTCACCATAATCATCAATCACAATTGTGTATACAATTGTTTCTTTTAGCTTATGTTCTTGCTTCGTTTTCTTATCTGTATAAACAAATGTTGAATTGACTTCTACGGTTGCATACTCGTCATAGATATTTATTTTTCCGATTGTGTATTGCAGATCTTTGTATTTCTTTTCTTCTGTTGAATAACTTTCAACCATTTTTTTAGCTGTATTAATCGCACTGCTTCCAGGCATAATATAGGTTTCGTAATAGTTTTGCGATTTATTTTTGATCGCGTATGGGAACAATTCATAGTAACCATCTACATAATCTTTTATTAGGTTTTTACCTAGGTAAGCCTCTTCTTTGTGATTATCTTCAAAGTTTTGATCATTTTCGATGTTAATTTTGACATCTTTGTTAGACCATTTTGAAATGAGTGACATAACCTTGCTAATTGGAATTGCATAACCGATTTCAGGTTCATCCGTAAGTATAATTGAGTTAATTCCTATTACATTACCTGTTTCTGCATTAATAAGTGGGCCGCCACTTGAGCCTGAATGTAAGCGAGCCGTCATTTCATACAATCCACTATAATTGTATTCATCTGTGAATTCTGCACCAATACTTGTAATTTTACCTTCCGTTGCAGTACCGCCCTTGTTTTTCGGACTACCAATTGCAATAACTGGTGTATTCACTCTTGCAGATGCAGTATCTAATACAAGTGGATCTTTTCCGGCTAGTTCAGGTACACGAATTAACGCAACATCCGTCTTTTTCGAAATCCCGATGACTTGCCCTTGGAATTCTTGTCCATGTTCATTTGTTACAAATACATAAGAGGCATCTTTGGCAACGTGTGCGTTTGTGATAATGTCCCCTTTTTTATTGAATAAAAACCCTGAGCCTTGTTGTAAATCTGTGTAGACTGTATACACTTGCGTTTTTGCATTCGCAATAATAGCAGATGTATCATTTTTCGGCATGATTACATCTGTAGAGTCTTTTGTTGTTGTATCTCCATCATTATTCGAAGGGATGGCATTTGTTACGGTTCCTTCTTTAAAACTGGTAGAATCAGTAGCCTTATTATTATCAGGATCCTTTTTCTCAGTTGGTTTTTCCGTCGTTGTTTTATGGACATTTTGAACTTTAATGTGATTGTTATCTGTCGCTGCTTTGTCGTTTTTCGTTAGGAGCATATATGCACCCGAAATAACTGCTATGAGCAAAACAATGGAAACAGCTATTCTTTTTATGGATGCTTTCTTAGGTTGATATCGTCGATTATTCATTATTTCACATCCACTTCCTATCTTTAAAAAATTCTATACTATATATAGACGGATACATCATACCTAAAGTTTCAAAAAGCATTAATAATCATCTTCTTTATCAATTTTCACAAAGATTATCATAGCACATATTCCTTAGAATAGAATGAGAAATATTGATTTTTATTTAGAAAAATTCTCCTTTTATGGTCTGCCCCATTTTTTATTATAGTATGTATGATATTAAATAAATTATTTTACGGCATTGAGCTACATTCTTTAGCTAGTGGTGCAGTTTACTTAAGGAATCTTTTTTGCACTAACTTCGTCTATTGTATTTTAAAGGACTATTATAAATTATTACTTTTTCAAAAGATTAGTTTGCCCTATTCATTACATCACTTGTTTTGAACAAATGTGTCTGTGGTATATAATAGGAAGAAATATAACATATGAACGTGGAAAGGTTAGATTATGAAGAAGATAGATGTACTAGGGATTCCGGTTGTAGATGCGACGAAGAGTGAATTTATTGATCATATTGTAGATGAGATGCAAATCTCTGAAAAGCCAATTTGTATCGTCACAGCGAATCCTGAGATTATTATGTTAGCAAAAGAAAATACAAGTTACGAACAATATTTATTAGATTCAAATTATGTAGTGGCAGATGGAATTGGTGTTGTCATCGGTTCTAAAATGCTTGGCACACCTTTAAAAGAGCGAATTCCTGGATATGAACTTGTCCATGATTTTTTGAGAACTGCAAAGGCAGGTCATAATCGCTTCTTCTTTTATGGTGGAAAGCCAGGCATCGCTAAACAAGCAGCTGAAAAGGCTAATTTATTATATCCACATATTAAAATTGTCGGAGTTGCTGATGGCTATGGTGGAGCTGGTGACGGTGATGAAGTTGCTAAAAAAGCAGCAGCCTTAAATCCTGATTTTATTTTCGTTGCAACTGGTGCTCCTAAACAAGAAGAGTGGATTGCAGAACACAAAGAGCAATTTTCAAATGCAGTGATGATGGGAGTTGGAGGAAGTTTAGACGTACTGTCAGGAAATGTTGACCGCGCCCCAGATATCTTCATCAAACTGAATCTTGAATGGTTCCACCGCTTAATTACACAGCCGACAAGATTTAAACGCATGTTGAAAATTCCGCAATTTTTAATTGAGGTAAAGAAATCGAAGAAATAAGTTAGAAAGCTAGCTATGAAGCTGGCTTTTTATTTTTAAGGAAACTCAATTGAATTCTACTTCAACTGTGTCCTTTGTTTGGACGTGCAAGTAAACGGTCGTTATTCGTAAATCAGCATGCCCTAGTAATTGCTGAATGACAGCGAATGAATATCCCCCCTAAGTAATAAACCCCTCATGCATGAATACATAGAGCTAGTTATTCAAATTCATAATATATATTTAAAAAGAGATACATTTCGCTATGAATCAAAAAACTCCCATCTTCCGAAGAAGATAGGAGTCTTTGAATCCGTTCGTCCAATAAGGTTTTGAGTAAGGATTTACTAAATTATTTTGTAGCTGTGAAAGTTTTGAATTCTTGTAATGCATTACTTTCGTTATCAGTTGTTTTAACTGTTGCTGTTTTATCATATGATACTTCAACTTTAGTTGCAGTTGAAGCTCCTT
This sequence comes from Rummeliibacillus sp., assembly GCA_035554455.1. Classification (GTDB taxonomy): domain Bacteria; phylum Bacillota; class Bacilli; order Bacillales_A; family Planococcaceae; genus Rummeliibacillus. The sequence continues at coordinate 18 of DATMJF010000486.1, read as the reverse complement.
CTACTGTAGCAACTAGTT
>DATMJF010000485.1:0-5012 GCA_035554455.1 Rummeliibacillus sp. | reverse complement strand
TTTATTTACAATACAATTTTTGTATTTTGTAATATAATCTTACACAATATGAATATATATATTAATAATGGGAGTTTATAAAATATAAGTGTTTTATTGTTTGTAATATTATCGATATGCTATAATGTTAAAAAGAGTTGTCAGACTTCGCGCAAAATACTAATATATTTAGAAAATAAATAAAATTGTAATAATTTTGTTAAAAAATATAGACAATTTTGTAAATTATGTTATATTAGTGAAAATAATAAATTTAGAGAATCGAAATATCTATTATTTTAGCAAACTGCGTGATGACTAACAGAATATTAAACAAAAAATTCTAAATTTTCAATTTTGTTTAGGAAGGAGCATACATTTGAAAGCATCTGATAATATACTGAACATTAATCATCTACATACTAGTTTCAGAATTAAGGATCGTTACTATGACGCAGTAGAAGATGTATCACTTACATTAAAAGAAAATGAAGTACTTGCAATTGTGGGGGAATCTGGATGTGGAAAAAGCACATTGGCAACTTCGATTGTTGGACTACACCCTCCAGGAAATACTAAAGTTACAGGTGAAATTTTATATAACGGACGTAATATTGTGAATTTTAAAGAAGATGAGTTAAATGATATCCGTGGAAATGATATCGGTTTCATCTTCCAAGATCCCCTTTCCGCATTAAATCCATTAATGAGAATTGGGGATCAAATTGAGGAAACATTAGTTTACCATACAAAATTAAATGAAAAGCAACGCAAAGAACGTGTATTAGAACTATTAAATCAAGTAGGTATTGCTAAACCAGAACTAGTGGCTAAACAATTCCCGCACCAGTTATCAGGTGGTATGCGTCAGCGTGTAATGATTGCTATTGCAATAGCTTGTAAACCAAAGATAATGATTGCAGATGAACCAACAACCGCACTTGATGTTACAATTCAAGCACAAATATTAGATTTACTTAAAGAATTACAAGATGAAACAGCTGCAGGTATTATTTTAATTACGCACGACTTAGGTGTCGTAGCAGAAGTAGCGGATCGTGTAGCCGTGATGTATGCTGCAGAAATTATTGAAATAGCACCAGTTGAGGAGCTATTCAAAAATCCAAAACATCCTTACACACGCTCTTTATTAAACTCTATTCCACAAGCGAATAGCGAGACGGAGCGTCTAGAAGTAATTCATGGGATGGTACCATCTCTTACGAAATTACCTAGAACTGGCTGTCGTTTTTCAGCCCGAATTCCATGGATTTCTCAAGAGGTACATGAGGAAAAACCACAATTACATGAAATTACTCCGGGGCATTTTGTTCGATGCACCTGTTGGAAACACTTCCATTTTGAAGGTCAAAAGGAGGGGACATTAAATGAGTTTTATGCAAATTAAAGACCTATGTGTCCACTACCCAATCCATGGAGGATTTTTCAACACAGTAGTTGATTATGTCTATGCAGTTGATGGTGTTTCGATGGAATTTGAAAAAGGTAAAACATACGGACTTGTAGGAGAATCAGGCTCTGGTAAGTCAACAACTGGTAAAGCCATTATAGGTCTAGAAAAAATTACATCTGGTCAAATATTATATGAAGGCGAAGATGTAACAAATCAACGACGAAAACGAAATAGTGCTTATAACCGAGATATTCAAATGATTTTCCAAGATTCTTCTTCCAGTATGAATCCACGAAAACGAGTAATGGATATTATTGCTGAACCTATTCGTAACTTTACCAATATGAGTGATAAGGAAGAGCGAAAACGAATAATTGAACTATTAGAAATTGTCGGCATGTCAGAAGAAGCGATGTACAAGTATCCTCATGAATTCTCAGGTGGTCAACGTCAACGTCTAGGTATTGCTAGAGCTGTTGCATGTAATCCGAAGATGATTATTGCGGATGAACCTGTATCAGCCCTTGACTTATCTGTACAAGCTCAAGTGCTAAACTTCATGAAGGATATTCAAACAGAGTACGGTCTTAGTTACTTATTTATCTCACATGATTTAGGTGTAGTACGACATATGTGTGACCATATTTCCATAATGTATAAAGGGCGTTTTGTTGAAACTGGATCTAGAGAGGATATTTATCATGATCCTCGTCATATTTATACGAATCGTTTATTATCTGCGATTCCAAATATTGAACCAGAGACCAGAATAGAACGCAAAAAAGTTCGACAAAGAGTTGAGGCCGCTTATCGTGAAGATCAGCACAAATACTACGATGAAAATGGTAAAGTTTATCCTCTAAAAGAAGTTTCCTCTAGGCATAGTGTTGCAATGATGGCAACTGAGAAAGGGGGAATGTAGTATGTGGAAGACGATTATCAGACGAGTATTAGTTATGATTCCACAGCTATTTGTACTTAGTATGCTTATATTTATCATGGCGAAATTCATGCCAGGAGATCCATTTACTGGATTAATCACACCAGAAACGGACCCAAACAGAATTGAAGAATTACGACAAGCATCAGGATTTTATGATCCATGGTATGTACAGTATTGGCATTGGATTTCAAATGCTTTCCATGGAGACTTTGGCGATAGCTACTCATTTAAAGTGAGTGTTGCCTCACTCATTGGTGAACGCGGTTTGAATACATTATGGTTATCCTTACTAAGTGTAATCTTAGTATATTTGATTGCTATTCCACTAGGAGTTTTGGCAGGGCGCTATCAAAACTCATTGCTTGATAAATCAGTTGTACTTTATAGCTTTATTAGCTATGCAGTTCCAACATTCGTATTATCTTTAATTTTCTTATTTATTTTCGGTTATCAATTTACTTGGTTCCCAACCTCTGGGACTGTTGATGTTAAATACGATCCAGGAACTTTCGGATACTACTGGAGTAAGATTTATCATCTGCTTTTACCAGCTATTACTTATGCATTACTTGGTACAACAGGGGTTATTCAATACTTACGTTCAGAGATCATTGATGCAAAGACACAGGATTATGTGAAAACTGCGCGAAGTAAAGGTATTCCGATGCGTAAGGTATATTCTCGTCATATATTCCGAAATTCACTTTTGCCAATCGCAGCATTCTTAGGTTTCACGATTACTGGGTTACTTGGCGGTTCGGTATTCATTGAGACAATCTTTGGTTATCCAGGTATGGGCCAATTATTCATACAAGCGATTTCGGCTCGAGACTATAGTGTTATCACAACACTTGTATTGTTATTTGGCTTCTTAACATTATTGGGTAGTCTATTATCCGACATTATTATGAGTATTGTCGATCCAAGAATACGAATAGATTAAAAACCATAATAATTGTTAAGGAGAGGTGACTTGAAATGCAAAAAATACAGGAAAGAACAATTGAACTTGAAAGTACGCCTGCAACCGGTTTTAAGGTCATCTGGCGTGAATTTAAAAAAGATAAAATTGCGATGTTTTCGCTAATCATATTATTACTTATTATAATTGGCGTATTCATATGGGCACCTTTCATTGATCAAGAAAAATTAATGGAAATCAGTTTATTAGATGAATTCGCTGAACCAGGTACAAATGGTTTTCTCCTTGGTGCTGACCAAGGAGGTAGCGATGTATTAGGACAACTGATCATCGGTGCTCGTAATTCCATTGCGATTGCTGTAGTCATCACAATAATTACTGGCATACTCGGCATAGCAATGGGAATCATTACCGGCTACTATGGCGGTGTGATTGATAATATATTTATGCGTGTGATTGATTTCTTTATGACTTTACCAACATTGATGATCATCATTGTTTTCGTAACGATTGTTCCGAAATACAATGTAATTACTTTTATATTAATCATGAGTTTATTCTTATGGGTTGGGACGGCAAGGCTTGTCCGGAGTAAAGCAATGTCTGAATCTAGACGAGATTATGTGAATGCTTCTAAGACAATGGGGACAAGTGATTTTGTCATAATGTTTAAGGGCATTGTACCAAATTTAAGCTCAATTTTGATTGTAGAAATGACTTTAAACTTTGCGGGTAATGTAGGAATTGAAACAGGGTTGTCATTCCTTGGATTTGGATTACCACCTACAACACCAAGTTTAGGTACGCTTGTAAGTTATGCAAGTAATCCAATGGTATTATCTGAAAAGTGGTGGGTATGGTTACCAGCATCAATATTAATATTGGTATTGATGTTAGGCATAAATTATGTTGGGCAGGCTTTACGCCGTTCAGCAGATGCAAAACAAAGATTAGGATAACAAAGGAGGAGATTGGATGAAGAAGAGGAAATGGTTTTTACTTTCTTTAGTTTGTGCATTAGTACTTGCGCTAGCTGCATGTGGCGGCTCAGGTTCAGATACTAAAGAAGGTGGAAAAAAAGGCGAAAAAGAAAAAGTAGACACAAGTTTACTTAAAAATGAGGCAAAAAATGATGGTGACACGATTAAAGGAGGTACTTTAAAAGTAGCTTTACAAACTAGTTCACCATTCCAAGGGATCTTCTTATATGAGCTTTATGAAGATGCATATGATGCAGAAATCTTAAATTTCGTTACAAACTCAATTTTTGAAACAAAAGAAGATTTCCTAATTTCAGATACTGGTTTAGGTAAATTAACTGTTGATGAAAAAGCTAAAAAAGCAACAGTTACGATAAAAAAAGGTGTTAAATGGTCTGACGGTAAACCTTTAACAATCGATGATGTAATTTATCCATACTACATCATAGCGGATAAAGACTATACTGGGGTTCGCTATGATACTGATTTACAAAATATCATCGGTGCAGTTGAGTACCATAACGGAAAAGCAAAAGATATTTCAGGTATTAAAAAAGTAGACGATTACACAATGGAAATTTCATTCAAAAAAATCTCACCAGCAATCTACTCTGGTGGTGATGGACTTTGGGGCTATGCAGCACCAAAACATCAATTAAAAGACATTCCTGTAAAAGATTTAGTTAAATCTGATGCAGTTCGTACTAATCCAGTTACACTTGGTGCTTTCAAATTTGATAAAATCGTTAAAGGTGAGTCTGTTCAATTAGTTGC
>DATMJF010000484.1:0-2389 GCA_035554455.1 Rummeliibacillus sp. | reverse complement strand
TATAAAATACATTTTATCATGAAATTTTAGAATTGTGACAAAAATTTATACAATAATCCTGTTTATTTATGTCCTAAATTACTAATTTGTGAACGAAAATTTAATATTAGTGAGTTAATGTTCTTATTTTCATGTTAATGTTCTAGATTATTAGTACAAATTACTGTCAAGTTATCAGTAAATACGAACATTAATTGAATGAGATCTGAATTTTGATTTAATTGAAGAAACAATAATGTCCAAATCCAGACTCCTTTAATAGAATAAGTTTCTTATTAATATGGAAAATCTATGGAATCTGCTTCAAGGTAGGACTTAAATTGCTGTATTCGCGGATATAATTTGAAAAATCGCGGATGTGTGCACTAGAATCGCGGATTTTTCATCCAATACCACGGATAATTGTTCTGAAATCGCGGATGTTCACTCTTGGTTACTCAAGATCATGATTAGCGGCATGGTTCACAATAGAAATAAGTTATATTAGATGTATTCATGGTCAATAATCCATCAAAGACAAATGTCTAGTACCACCCTTTAATTAGCAACATTTTTTATTTAAAGAATCAATTGGGTTAATTCTCTTTCCCGTTTCTTGAAAAAACAACAATCTCCTCCTATACTAAAGATATTAAAAGCATAATATAAAAAGACCGCCGATGTTGATCCATCGAACGGTCAAGTAGATAGTTGGTTCCCTCATAGGGATTGGCTGTTTATAGGGTAAGTAACCCATCTGAGCTGCAACTCAAGGATGGGTTATTTTTTATGGTTAAATGACAGAATTGCGATCATCAATTCTTCATCTATTACCCTCAGGTATTTTCTTGAAAAAATATTAACTACCACGTATACTAAAATTATTAAAAGCATAAATTAAAAAGACCGCCGATGTTGTAGCATCGGCGGTCAATTAGATAGTTGGTCCCTCAAAAGGGATTGGCTGTTATTAGGTCAAAATAACCCATTCGAGCTCCTAACTCAAGGATGGGTTATTTTTTATGGTTTTTAAATGAAAGTATCGACACAATTAATGCAGCAAATGCTATTGCAAACATTAATGCTTCATATACTGTCATGGCACCACCCCCTTTCTTTCAGGGAGTGAGCCAACCACCCTTGAGTACCAAGCTATCTTACAAATATCATAGCAAACATTTGTTCTTTTTAATACTTTAAATATTAATAACTTGTGCCACTAAAACAAAACAATAAAAGTATTAGTTTCCTTTAATTCATGTGGATTAGAATGTATTTGCCAACTCTTAGGTACTTTTAGGAAAAGCTTTTTACATCATCTGCATAGCGAGACCATGCAATTGTAAAACGGCATTTAACCGTGAAAAAATAACAAAACACCAACGAAAATGTACTTTCGTTGGCGTTTTATCTAATTGATAGGGCAATTATGTCAGATTATTAATCGATAAAAATACAATCTTGCAGTTTTATTCTTGAGGTAGTGATATTAGATTCCCACTAACTGCTTGACTAACATTCGTAGCTCATCATTTTTTCTTTGTGCAACCCATTTAAGTACTTGTTCAATTGAAATACTGCGCAATGCAATTCTGCCGTTCATCTTTGCTCTTTTATTTATTTCAATATAGCGTTCTGTCGTTTCATTGATACCATTAAAGACGGGATAAATTATGGTCGCGTTATAACTCTCAGCATTTTGGAAATACTGAGCATAAATAGAAAGTTGAAATAGATCATTTGTTGAAACACGTTTTAAATGATATCCTTTATATTTTGTATCTAACACGTAAGTTTCTCCCGAATTTCTATTCGTTACAAGTAAATCAGGGATAATGTCTCGGTACCGTTGTCCATCGAGTAAAAACGCATCAGTTAAACGTTTTCCATGTTGCACAGAAAAGCCAGCTGGACAATATTGGTTCAGTAATTGGCATACAAACAGCTCGAATAATTCATTCATATCAATTAGAAACGCAAATTGAAAATTACTATATTGCCGATGATTTTGCAAAAATAATCTTTCAAATAAATACTTTCCATAAATATGTACAAGCTTATACATCTCATTTAATCGGTTATAAGTAAAGTTTGGCCACCTTTTCCCTTTAAATGGTTTACAAATCATTTCAAATTGCAGTCTTAAATGAAAGATACGTTGTTGTAAATCTCCAATCTGCAATTTAGATAACATTTCTAATACGGTAAGTACAACTTGGTTTTCTAACACATCATACATAAGTTCATCGTACTGACAATAAATCGATGTGGGTAAATTAAAATTTCGCATGGCATTTTCTCGTATTAATATTCGTCCAGAAACATTTTTTAGATTATTTTCTTTCGTTACATAATCCTTCTTCAATGCATTTTGTATTAAATTCTCAGCTTCAGCGACAAATAACCATGC
>DATMJF010000483.1:0-7253 GCA_035554455.1 Rummeliibacillus sp. | reverse complement strand
AAAGGAAGCTATTCATGTATATAGCATTGACGAAAGTTTTGTCGACCTTACTGGTACCGAAAAACTGTGGGGAGATCCAGTAGAAACAGCACACCAAATTCAAGATGAACTTTATCGACAATTTGAAATTCCAAGCACAGTTGGCATGGGACCAAATATGCTGTTAGCAAAACTTGCACTCGATTTAGATGCGAAAAAAACAGGCTTTGCTAAATGGGAATTTGAAGATGTGGAAAAAAAGCTATGGCCTGTTGCACCATTATCGAAGATGTGGGGAATTGGCCATCGAACAGAACGAACGCTTAATAATATGGGGATTTTCTCTGTTGGTGATTTGGCTCATGCTGATTTAGCAACACTAGAAAATCATTTCGGTATTATGGGCAATCAGCTATACTATCATGCTCGGGGTGTCGATTTATCAAAAGTAGGTGAAGCACCACTGATAGAAGGTCAAATTAGTTATGGCAAAAGCCAAATATTGATGCGAGATTACAACACCAAAAAGGAAGTGTTGGCGGTTCTTCTTGAAATGTGTGAGGATGTGGCAAGAAGAGCACGGGAAGCTTATAAAGTAGGACGTACCATTACACTGGGAATGGTTTATAGCAAAAATGCCTTTGGAGGAGGCTTTCAACGTTCGCGCACAATTGATGAAGCAACCAATGATACGATGGTCATTTATCGTGTTTGCCAGCAAATATTAAATGAGCAATACAATGAACGTCCTGTACGGCAAATTAGTGTCAGTATTACAAAATTAGAATCCGAACATTCCATGCAGCTCAGCTTTTTTGATACAACCCGCTGGAGGCGCCGTAAACTTGGTGCCACAATAGATCAGCTTCGCACTCACTATGGCTCTACAGCAGTATTACGAGCAGTATCTTATACAGATGCAGGCACTGCGATTAAGCGCTCCAAATTACTCGGAGGTCATAAAAAATAGAAACTGTATATTTATGCATTTGAAAAACAAGAGGATTATGCATCTAAGTGAATATAATACGCATAAGGGGAGTTGGGTGTGGATAACTCGACTGTGGATAACTGAAAACAGGGAAAAGATAGTTTATAGAAAAACCATCTTTAGCAGAGGCTCTGTTATAGGATATTGTTGATTATTTAATGAATCTTACTAGAACGGAAAGCGTCCGCGATGAAAGCAAAACTAATGAAATATCAACAGTATTGTTAAACAAAGGCTTAGCATAAAATTATGCAGACCAAATGAATTTGTAAAGGAGATATCAGCTTGATACGTGATCGAGGGAATATAAAGTGGACTGCGATGATGCTACCAGAACATGTGCAAAGGCTAAGAATTTGGCAACAGGAGACACAGCAAATTGCAAAACCTGCATTTGATGAATGGACATTGCAAGCATTAGAAGAAGAACTAATGCAAGCTTATCACGGTAAAAAAGAAGTGGTGCTAGAAGCTTGGCATCAGCAAACAAGTATCCAATATAGAGGGGTAATTACTACGCTTAACAGCGAAGAAAAAAAGCTTTGTTTATACGACACTACGCAACGTATGAATAATTGGGTTGAGGTTGGATACATTCTCCATATAGGAGTACTTGAATAATATAAAAATAAAGATATTTTAAAATAGTTGATTTTTTCTAAAAATTTATTGACAAATGACGTAAAAGGAAATAATATGATTATCATAAACTTACAACTTAACAAATGGAATTTATCAAGAGTGACTGAGGGATAGGCCCTGTGAAGTCCAGCAACCCCCTTTAGGGAAGGTGCTAATTCCTACAGAATTTAATTCTGAAAGATAAATGAACGTCGATTAAAAGATACATCTTTCAGTGGAGAGATGTATCTTTTTTAGTAAAAATACATAGTTTGCCGATAGAAATTATGTAAATCTTGCGCAGGTAGTAATTAAACAAGGATTAGAGGGATGTATATGCTGGAAATACAAAATGTATCGAAGATTTACAAAGCAAAAAAGAAAACGGTAACCGGTGTAGATCATGTCTCTTTGACAATTGGAGATGGAGAGATATTTGGTATTGTTGGTTACTCTGGGGCAGGGAAAAGTTCCTTATTACGCTGTATTAATTTATTGGAGCAACCAACGGATGGTCGGATATTAATCGATGGACAAGATTTAACAAAGTTAAAAGGTGAACAGCTTCGTCAAGCACGTTTGAAAATCGGTATGATCTTCCAACATTTTTATTTAATTAGCCAAAAAACAGTTGGAGAAAATATTGAATTTGCATTGAAAGCTGCGAAAACACCGAAGGAAGAACGAAATAAACGAGTTGAAGAATTACTTAATATGGTTGGCTTGGCAGATAAAAAAGATGTATTTCCAGCGCAGCTAAGCGGAGGGCAAAAGCAACGTGTAGGTATCGCAAGAGCACTAGCAAATAACCCGTCTGTATTGCTTTGTGATGAAGCAACATCAGCACTTGACCCAACAACAACAACATCCATTTTACGATTATTGAAGAAAATTAACCGTGAGCTTGGCATTACGATTATTCTTATAACGCATGAAATGGATGTTGTGAAAGAAATTTGCGATCGTATGGCGATTATGCAGGACGGTAAAGTGGTTGAAGAAGGCTCTGTTTATGACATCTTCGCAAATCCAGAAAAGCCATTAACACAAGAATTCATTAGCAGTGTTGTATCATTTGACATTCCAGAGGCGATTATACAAAACGTCAAAGGGCAGGTTGTAAAAATCTTATTCAAAGGTGATGTAGCAGGTGAGGGTGTTATTTCAGATATGCTTCAGCAATTTAAGGTACAAGGCAACTTCCTTCACGGCACAATTGAATACATTCAAGAAAGACCACTTGGCATTTTCCTAATGGAGCTGAACGGACAAGTAGCAGATATAAACCGTTCGATTTCCTATATGGAAAGTCGAGGAGTAACAGTGGAGGTGTTAGACTATGTTATTTGATCCAAGTCATTTTGCTGATATGTTACCCGATATTTGGAAAGCATTTGGTCAAACACTTCAAATGGTGGGAATTTCTTTAGCGATTGCACTAATCATTGGTTTGCCACTCGGTTTGCTATTATTCATTACAAGTAAAGGATTATTTTCTACAAGTAAGCCAGGGTTACTAGGTAATCGGTTCGTTAATATAGTTGTTGGCTTTATCGTCAACCTCATTCGTTCAATTCCATACATCATTCTTTTAGTAGCACTATTCCCACTCACAAAAATAATTGTTGGCGATACGATTGGTCCAATCGCAGCAAGTGTTTCTCTATCTGTTGCAGCGATACCATTTTTCGCAAGACTTGTTGAAACATCTCTTCGTGAAATTGATAAAGGCGTCATCGAAGCGTCCATTGCTGTTGGAGCAACACGCTGGATGATTATTAAAGACGTATTACTTCCTGAAGCAAAATCAGGTGTTATTCAAGGAATCACAATGACGATTATTAGCTTAGTTGCATACTCAGCGATGGCTGGAATTATCGGCGGTGGTGGTATCGGTGACTTAGCAATCCGCTTTGGTTATTACCGTTATGACAACACGATCATGATTGCAACAGTTGTTATTTTAATTGTGATCGTCCAAATCATTCAATTAGCGGGCGATGCAATAGCAAAAGCAGTAGATAAAAGATAAATAGGAGGTTTTACAATGAAGAAAATTTTACTCGGATTATTAACTTTAGTATTAGCGACAGCTCTAGCTGCATGTGGTGGTGGAGATAAAGCAAAAAAAGACACAGATAAAGCTACAGAAACAAAAGATATTAAAATTGGTGCAACAGCGGGTCCATACAGTGATATGCTGAAAAAAGCAATCGTTCCTGGACTTGAGAAAAAAGGTTATAAAGTTGAAGTAGTGGAATTTAGTGATTATATTCAACCAAACAAAGCGTTAGATTCAGGAGATATTGATGCAAACTTATTCCAACACTCAGTGTATCTAGAAAACTTCAACAAAGAAAACGGTACAAAATTAAAACCGTTAATCATCGTACCAACTGCACCAATGGGCTTCTTCTCTAAAAAATACAAAACAGTAGATGACATCAAAGATGGTTCAACAGTAGCAATCGCAAATGATCCATCAAATGAAGCACGTACATTAAAGTCTTTACAAGAGCAAGGTCTAATTAAAATTAACGATAAAATCGATCAATTAAAAGCTTCAACAAAAGACATTAAAGAAAATACTAAAAACTTAAAATTCCAAGAAATTGAAGCAGCTGGTTTACCACGTGCTGTTGAAAGTGCAGATCTTGTAGGAGTACCGGGTAACTTCGCATTAGCCGCAGGTATGAATTTACAAGATGCTGTATTCCTTGAAAACATGCCAGATCAATTCCGTAATGTTGTAGCAGTACGTGAAGCAGATGAAAAATCTCAATTGTCTAAAGATATAATCGAAGTAGTAAAATCTGCTGAATTTGAAAAAACAATCGACTCAGACTTCAAAGGATTCGGCAAACCTGACTGGATGAAAAAATAAATAAGCTTTTAGGTGTAAAATCTCATTTAAAATATTAACTAAGCTTTTTTCTACAAACTTAAAGGACCACCTCTCACCGGAGGCGGTCCTTTTTACTTCTACTTCAGTTTTTCCTCCATCTCCTGAATACTATGCGCAAGTAAATATTTTTGAATACCTCTTGCTTGTTTAATGGCTTGTGTGGAGTAGTGTTTGAAATTTTCCTCATCCTGCCGCTTAAAAGAGATTAAACTTTCAATCGAAGATGACATCCATTTCTGCGTTAGCTTTGGCAGTAGAGCTTCTGCTTGTTCAAAATTTCCTAAGTATGCTTCGCTGTGAGCGACCATGTAACTTTGGAAAGGTTCTTTTGCAATTTGCTTTGCTTCAGATAAAGCTTGATCATAATTATTCTCAAGAATAGCGAGTATGGATGCATAGTTATGTTTTACATAAGGCTGCTTATAAGTGGTGATAATTTTGTGTAGAGCCGCTTTTTGCTCGGCTACGGATTGATTGGCGATGGCATATGGATAGGCATATAAAGCTTTGTGTTTATTTACCTCAAGGAAGCGTTCTACTTTTTTTAGATTATTGGTCCATAATAATGCGTTGAAGTGAGGATACATGGTGAATAAAAAAACATAAAGAAAAAGTAAGATGAAAATTTGCCATTTAGGAACATCCATCAGCAATAAAAAAGTGCAAGCAATAATTGCGAATAAATAAATAAGTGTTAATTTCCATAACTGCATCAATTTCACTCCTTTTTTCCTATTATAAACAAAATTTTCAGAAAAGTCCTATCCGACATATGTACATTGATAGGAAACAAATATTGTGTTTTTAAAAAATACATAATATAATTTATTTAACGTAAAACACTGATAAAACGTTAAAAATAGGCTAATAAATGTACGTTCCATAAATACAATTGTATTTATATAAAATATGTACACTCCAAAAACACATATGTAGCTGACTAGAGGAGGAAATAAAATGAAGAAGATCATGATTACTGGTGCGTGCGGTCAAATCGGTTCAGAGTTAGTAGCGAAACTGCGCGATGAATATGGCAAAGAAAATATATTAGCAACAGATATAAGAGAAGTCTCAATGCAAGCAGGACCTTTTGAAGTACTTGATGTCATGGATGCACAGCGTATGCACGATATTGCTAAAGACTTTGGTGCAGATACAATGATGCATATGGCAGCATTGTTATCAGCAACTGCTGAAGCAAAACCACTATTTGCCTGGAATTTAAATATGGGTGGTCTTGTAAATGCATTAGAAGTCTCTCGTGAATTAGGCTTACAATTCTTTACTCCAAGTTCTATCGGTGCATTTGGGCCATCAACTCCAAAACACAATACACCGCAAGACACATTACAACGCCCAACAACAATGTACGGTGTGAACAAAGTAGCTGGTGAGTTATTATGTGATTACTACCACACCCGCTTTGACTTAGATACCCGTGGCGTTCGTTTCCCAGGATTAATCTCCAACGTTACGCCTCCAGGTGGTGGTACGACAGACTATGCAGTGGATATTTATTACAAAGCTGTACAGGAAAGAAAATATACATCTTATATTGCGAAAGGTTCATATATGGATATGATGTATATGCCAGATGCCTTGCAAGCAATTGTTGATTTAATGGAAGCAAATCCAGATAAATTAATCCATCGCAATGCATTCAACTTAACAGCAATGAGCTTTGAACCTGAAGAAATTGCAGCGTCTATTCGAAAACAAATGCCAGACTTCCAAATGGATTATGATGTAGATCCAGTTCGCCAAGCTATTGCAGACAGCTGGCCAGATTCAATTGATGCAAGTGCCGCAAAAGAAGAATGGGGATTTAAAGCAAAATACGATTTAGATGCTATGACAATCGATATGTTGAAAAAATTAGAAAAAAAAATTAGTCATTCAGCATAAAATAAAAATTCAATCAGTAAGAGTTATACAACTCATGGATGTTGGATTGTACAATCAAAAAGAGCGCTCTATAAGCCTAATTTAAAGGCTTACAGAGTGCTCTTATTTTTTATTAAGGGAGAATAGCTCTATTTATTGTAAACCTTTAGCAATTATAATAAGCTTTCCTTTGTCTAATTCCTTCTCTGCTGCAGCTGCTTCTTCTTTACTTAAACCAACAGCTTGCATTTGACTACGGAGTTCATCACCACGGGAAACTACATAATTTTTCATCGTATTAAAAAATCCTTGATCTTTCATATTAACTTCTGCTGTATCTAATGCATCTGTAATATCTTCTTCTCTTTCTTGGTAATGAGCGAAAATATAGATATTATCTCGGTTGTAACCTTGTGACTCTAATTTTGCAATTTGATCTCTTGCTTGTAATGCATTTTCCACGGGAATATTGTTAATCATTTCAATCTCCTCCTATTTGGATTCTACTTATGGTATTCCCAAAAATAAAAAGATTAAACGTTCATATTTCTTTGTGTAAAAAGTAATGCTTTGTTATAGTAATCATTCATAATTTTGAACGAAAAATCATAAATAATAATTAGATTGATAGAAACTTTTATAGCAACGTTTGGTCCGACGAACAATCAGTGTGGATGAAGTTTCATTTTACAGTAGGTAGCTTGTAATGCTTGGAAGTAATACTTATACAAACAAAGGGAGTTGGTTAAGTATGATGCAAACACCATTAGTATTAACAGATTTTATAAAGAGAGCAGAGCGTTATTTTCCAAAGAAATTAATTATTTCAAGAACTGCTGAAGATATGATTCATCGTATTACCTACGAGGAGTT
>DATMJF010000482.1:0-2767 GCA_035554455.1 Rummeliibacillus sp. | reverse complement strand
CGCTCCATCATTACATAGGATATAGAGTAACCAAAGTCCAGTCAAAAGTAATATGTTCGTTTTTTTAGGTTAAACATCGAATTATGAAATTGATTCAGTTAGCTTATATTTGAGATTTTCAATTATCTTAATATTTAGTTAACATAATACTAGTAATTGTAACTTGTATATTGGTAATTTTATATATCCTAAAAAGCTGAGCCATGAATATGAGGTTCAGCTTTTTTGACGATACATAGTATCTTAAAATTTCTCCTTGCAAATCATCTTTTTGGTAAATTGAAATCGAAAATCCTTCTTATTATTTAAAACCAAACAAATTGATTTTTGTCGAATGCTGGATTGAAGAAAAATGGCGAAAATAATATTTAACTAAAAAGTAAATCAGAAGTCGAATTTTGAAATAAAGAGTTGTAAAGAGAAATTTGCGTCGAATTAAGACGAGTAGATGCGAAAAACGTTGAATGAATTAGTGTTAAAGGAATCACATGGGTCGTTCCACTTTCTGGAAGCGTAAGTAACGATCGATTCAACTCCCCCACAAAAGTTGTTTAAGAAAAACTCTACTGTGTGAAGTTTCAATTTATCGTCTACATTATTAAAACTCCCTCTATTTAATATAAAAAGGGGGAATTTTAATGAAGAAAAATTGGGTCATCGCTATCGACGCAGGACATGGGAAATTTACACATGGGAAACAATCGCCAGATGGCGAGAAGGAATGGAATTTTAATAATAAAGTTGTGCAAGCTATATTGAAAGAATTAGACAAATATCCAATGATGAAATGCGTTCGAGTAGACGATCAGACGGGGAAAACGGATCGTAGTTTATACGATCGCGTTCAGATCGCAAATAAGAAGAAAGCAGATATTTATATTTCTATCCATCATAATGCAAGTACCGGGAATTGGGGAACTTGGACAGGTGTAGAAACGTTTGTCATGACGCCTAAAATAAATAATCCTAAGTCTACACTAATGGCTCAGCATATACATCCGAAAGTGGTAGCTGCAATGTCATTAAAAAATAGAGGGATAAAAGAAGCAGATTTCTATGTATTAAGGGAAACAGAAATGCCTGCCATTTTAATTGAAGGAGGATTTATGGATTCTTTAATAGACATCAAAAAGCTACGAGATGATCAACGTTTATATGAACAAGGTAGGGCAATCGCACAAGGAATAGTAGATTATATTACATTCGTAAATGTTTAATGAAAAAAGTAAGGTTTTAATTCGCTTAAAGGAGCTTAAAAAGATAAAATATAGTCATAAATGTAATAATCTTTACAAATGTGACTGGAAAAAATGTAAGAAGGTGATTAATATAAAAAAAAGATTAAGAATCTCATTTATCGTAAACATAATTCTTTTGACTACTTTGATCACGGTACTTGTACAATCAAATAGCTTTGCCGTCATGAAAACGAAAATGGACAAAAAAGTGACAACTTCAAATTCTGATGTATTGCGACCTGCTCATTATGAACAGCGACAAACATTATTTGAACGACTTCCTGTTACAAAAGAGTCAACTGTCATGTTAGGTGATAGTATGATTTTATACAATGAATGGGCAGAAGAGTTTCCATTGGAACCAATATTAAACCGTGGTATCGGTGGGGATACAACATATGGACTTTTAAAAAGATTAGATACAATCACAAGCGGTCAACCAAAACGTATTGTATTAATGATTGGTGTGAATGATATTGCAAAAGGTTATGCTGAAGACCAAACATTAAAAAATTACGATAAAATATTATCAACTATTAAAGAAAAAAGTCCAAATACAAAAATAATCATCACGTCCGTTTTACCAGTGAATAATGAACTATATGGTTATCGAGTTCACAATTCGCAAGTAATTAAGTTAAATGATGGCATGCAAAAATTAGCAAGCAAACATCAAATTCCAATGGTCAATATTCACGATGAATTTTTAAAAGGTGATCAATTGGATTCAAAATATACAAGAGATGGTTTGCACTTAAATGGCGAAGGGTATGCTATATGGGTTAATGCGTTAAAACCTTTTATGGGCGAATAGATATTTCCAACATCTTAAATAATGAAAACCGTCACAAATTGAATGTGGCGGTTTTCTTATGATTGATTATTTGATGTATTGTATATATACAGGCTGCATAGAAGTGATTGAATTTGACTTAATTGCGGCAAATTAGCATAAAATACAAGAACCATACAGTATGATTTTGTTCATCTGACGCTGCTTCAGAAAATGCTTTACTAATCCATGGATCGTGTATTTTCCTTGCTACACTATGATAAAAATCGACAGTTTCTTGTTCATCATGGAATGCATGATTGATCCCTTCTTTATAAGTCTTAGGACAAGTAGTTGGTTTTTGAGGGCAGTATTGGTGCCCTGTTAAACAAAAAAAATGTGAGAGAACTTTGATAATGCCTAATTTCATTTTCTCGAATTTCTAAAATCTGTTTTTTTATTTTTGGATTGGGAGCCAGATTCGCCAATAATTCATACTAACAAATTGCACCATGTTCTCCGTCCATTTCCTTTTTTAGATCATTCAGTACAGAGCACTGTATTTGCGCATCAAACATGTATTCATTCAATTTCCTACCACCTCTTATGATTACCTTATGAAAATTGGGCAAATATAGGAACTTGTCTATTTTTAAAAAGGTAAGAATAGATAATAAGCAGGAAAAAAAGAAAATACATAGAAAGTTATAGATAAGGAGTGGTCTGTCTAATGAGTCATCAATTGGATTTATTTGAA
>DATMJF010000481.1:0-3159 GCA_035554455.1 Rummeliibacillus sp. | reverse complement strand
ATTTTCGTCCTAAGATTTTACCTAGAATTTGGCTAATTAAATTCTTATGAACACCTTCTACTTTTTGTAATGCGGGTAGTCTCATGAAAATCCCCCCTAAAAGTAAGTTATATTCTTATAATATGTATGAAATCTTAAGATATGTATGATACATAAGGGGATTTTCTACATATGACTACTTTTTAGAGTTCCTTTGTTATTCGATTTTTAGCTACCCTTTCTTTCAATCATTCGAATTGCTTCGGCAATCGCATTGGATAAGAGTTGATAGCCAGATTGACCAAAATGGAGTCCATCATTTTTGGTTCCCATTAGAATCTCTTTATAATTTGGGCGTTCGTATAAAATTGAGAAAAAATCAATGATATTACACCCTGTTTCTTTGGCAATTTTCTTTACAGTATCCCCATATGCTTTTATACGATTATTTGAACGATGTGGTTGCAATGCTTCATCTATAGGAGCAGTTGTGATTAAAATGACCTTTTCTGCTCCAATTTTTTGGACAAAGGAACGTAAATTCCCCTCATAAAGCTCTAGTGGTACTAATTTATGTGCTGCAGAGTCATTTGCTCCAAATAAGATTGTCACCAAATCTGGATTCACTTTTAAAACGTCATTTTCCAAACGTTCTACCGCCATAACTGTCGTATCTCCCCGAACACCTGCATTAATAAAAAGATGCTCTGTTAACTTCTGCTCTAGCATTGTCGTTAACATTGGTTTCGGATAGCCTTCTTCTCTTGCAGTTATACTATCTCCAAAACAAACAATTTTCATAATTGTCACTCACCATTTCGTTCAAAATCAATATATTATTTCTTAATAAAATAATCTACTTGTTGTACTGGTGTAAATCCTGCTTTTTGGTAAACACTAAGGGCGTTCGTATTATCAATTTCAACATCCAACAAAACCTTTTGTTGTTGTTTTTGATTTGCATAATTTTTTGCCCATTGTAAGACAGCTGAGCCAATTCCTTGATCTCTTAGTGACTGCTGAACGGTAAAAGCTGTAACCCATACACCTGCTTCGTTTTCTACTATAGAAACAGTTGCAACGACTTGTTGATTAAGTTCTACCATATTAAGCATTCGTCCAGGTGTGGTCGTATTAAAAGTGATGAGTTCATCTGTTTCTTCAGATATGTCGCCAAAACCATCATGCATTAGTGCTACTAATATATCTCGATCTTGTTCGATAAATGGGCGAACAAGGATATCTTTAGAAAGCTCACATGATTCGGCAGTCGCCTGTAACGTTGCTTCTGAAGAATTGTATTCATACCCTAGTTGGTGCAAAAATTGATGTCCAGCATCATCATTAAATGACAACCCCATGTCACCTGTTGCACCTCGTTCAACTAAAGCATGGATAAAGTCTTGGACAAGTGCTGCACCAATCCCTTGTCTTCGATAATTAGAATGTACAACTACACTCCATTCATAAGTATTAAGGCCAAATAAGTCTACTGCACTAAGGGCCCCTAATAATTGATCATGTTCGTTATATGCTAAAACAACTAACCCTTGGCTTTCATAGTTTTTCCAACTATTAGCATTCATTAATAGAGCTATGTCCTGATTTTTAGCAGTATTTGCATTTTGTATTAACCCTTTCAACTCTTGAATTGTTAACTCATCAAGTGGATAAGAAGCTTTCATTAAAAAGATATCCATTCATAAGTCCTCCATTCTGTAATTATTTTGAAATATAAATGATATAAAAACTTTACTTTTCCCTACTTTTCATCCTACGACTAATGGTATAGAATATCGCATTGGAGGCTTAATAATTAATGGCTAAAAAACGATTAACTTGGGTCGATGCGACAAAGGGTTTTTTGATGATATTAGTAGTAATTGGACATTATCCTAAACATTTGGATTTTCCCTTACTAACATATATTTACTGGTTCCATATGCCTGCATTTTTTGTTCTTAGTGGTTTATTTTTTAGACCAGCAGACTCTAATGCAACAATGATTCAATCCATTAAAAAACGAACGATACAGCTAATGATTCCTTATATTTTTTTCCTAATAATCATAACATGTTTCCGCTATGCATTAGCATTTATGACAGGTAACACAGATTTTGAATGGTACAAGCATGATTTACTTACAATCCTATTTGGAGGACGGTTTGCTAGAGGTTCTTATGGTGTTATTTGGTTCATCACTACATTATTCTTCACCTATATCTTATTCTTATTAGTAACACGTTATTTAAATCGAGTAAACCAAGCTCTATTCATAAGTTTGTGCTATGTACTTGCTCAGCTCGAAAGTTTTTATGTTGTCAATATTGTTGGTGGGACTGTTGATAAAGCATCCCAAACAATTATGATACCTTGGAATTTAGATGTGGTATTGATTGCAGTTGTCTATTTTGCGATTGGTTACTACGCAAAGGATATCTTCTTACATGTACGTCTTCCTTTATGGATCACATGTACAGCAATTGTATTAATGGCTATGCGACTGACTTGGAATAAAGAATTAGACTATCACCTTAGTATGAAGTTTATTCGTTATAGTCACCCAATATTAGATATTGTTCTTCCTATGGCATTTCTTATTGTGATCTTTGGTTTCTTCCAATTTGTCACGAAGTATATTCGCTTTAGGGTATTAGAATTTATCGAAATGCATTCCCTTACAATTATGTATCTACACATTTCCGTTGATAAATTTATGAATAACTTTATAGAGTATGAATTATTAGGTTATACATTGATCTGCCTAATTATTCCACTCATTATTTCAGTCATTATGAAGCGATTTATGCCTTTTTCGACTCTATTGATGGGAAATTTCCGGTTCAAAAACGTTGGAAATCCTTAAATCTGAATTAATTTCATAAATGCTTTTCTAATGAAAAAATACGATGTTTTCTAAATAAACAATTCAATAATCCAGATAATATTTCATTTCTAGTATTTACTTAGTATGCCGCTCCAGATGGCGCTTTCCGCGGGCGAGCGTTGAGTCTCCTCGCTCACTTCGTTCCCTGCGGTGTCTCACCTGTCTCGCTTTCCCGCAGGAGTCGCCATCTTCCGCTTTATAGACAATTTTCTAATAGATATGGCCTATAACAATGGCCTATTTATTGTTCGTGTTTTTTATCAAATCTTTGAATTATGAAATTAACTCATCTG
>DATMJF010000480.1:0-6234 GCA_035554455.1 Rummeliibacillus sp. | reverse complement strand
CTCGTTGCAGACTTCAACGAGGAGATTGTAGCCAAGCCCGTGGAAAGCGCCATCTGTAGCGGAACATCCAAATCTGAATATGGAAAAGTTAATGTGTTGAAATGATCGTATTTAAAATACCGAAAATGGATTTATGAAATTGATTCATATATCAAGTTTATGAAATATTATATTATTTTATTAGACTCTATTTTAAAACTCCCTATTCTAACCTGAACATTCCCCATATGCATTCCTTTTAACCTTTTGTCTAAAAATCATAAGATTTTATTACCTTTTGTAAATATCTTAGGTAATCTATTATTAGTAAAATAAACGAATAGACTACCACGCTCGTGGTTTTCTGAATATTCAATCTAAATGACGAGGGGGATATTTATGAAAGCAAGCATTGTTTTTTTGAATGGTGAAGTAATTACTGTAGATGGACAAGACTCTATACGAGAGGCTCTAGCTATTTCTGATAATAAAATATTGGCAGTTGGTTCAAATGATGAGATTAAGAGTTTTATCGGCGATTCTACTCAAGTAATTGATTTGGATGGAAAATCACTGCTCCCTGGGATTATTGATGCGCATTTACATCTTGTTATGTATGGGGCATTTCAACTCAATACCAGTTGTAAGGAACCTGATATGAACTCAATAGATGCCATTTTAACTGCATTAAAAGATAAAGCTGCAAATACCCCAAAAGGTCAATGGATTCGTGCATGGGGTTTTAATGAAAATACCGTGAAAGAAAAACGATATCCTACTCTTGAAGAATTGGATGCCATTTCAACAGACCATCCTATTAATATTACACGAACTTGTGGCCATATTGGCGTTGTCAACTCAGTTGCCTTAAACCTTGCTGGTATTGATGAAACAACTTCAAATCCGCAAGGCGGCGTTATTGAAAAAGACTCTCAAGGTAAATTAACTGGACGCATAATTGAAAACGCTTATATGCAATTGAATGAACATGCTGCTTACACAAATGAAGAGATCCATCAAGCGATTCAAATTGCCCAACAACATTTCTTAGAAGTTGGAATTACAAGTGTTCACGAAGCTGGAACTTTTACAAAAGAAAGTTTCCGTTCTTTACAACTAGCTTCCCAAAAAGGCGACTTAAAAATTCGAGTCTATGCAGTAATCGCTAGTTTAAATGACTGTACGCAGTTCACATTAAATATGATGGAATCTGGCGTAGTAACTGGAACTGGGAACGAATTCTTTAAGGTGGGACCAGCTAAATTATTCACAGATGGTAGTAGTACAGGCCCAACTATTGCTACTCGTGAAGGCTATACAAGCAATCCTGAAGATCATGGAATCTTATATTACTCAGAAGATGAAATTTATGAAGTCCTTGGTAAAGCACACGGATTAGGTTATCAAATTACCGTACATGCACAGGGTGATCAGGCGATTGAGATGTATTTGAATGTTGTCGAACGTGCTCTAAAAGACAATCCTCGTGAAAATCACCGTCACCGTATCGAACATGCTGGTATCTCAAGCCCTGATTTACAGCAACGTATGAAAGAGTTAAAGATGATTCCAATACCAAATCCACCATTCCCATATGAATTTGGTGAAAGCTACTTAACGAACTACGGCGAACGTACGGACTATATGTATCCTGCACGTGACTTTATCGATCAAGGAATTATTGCAGCTGCTGGTTCAGACTCACCAGTTACAACCTATAATCCGTTTATTGGGATCCATGAAGCTGTTAATCGTAGCACTGCCAATGGAACACCCTTTGGTGAAAAGCAAAAAATTGAGGTACTCGAGGCGATTCGTCTTTATACCTATAATGGTGCATATGCAAGCTTTGAAGAGGATCTCAAGGGTAGTTTAGAGCCTGGGAAATTAGCAGATGTCATTGTACTTGACCGAAGCATTTTGAAAGCGCAACCACAAGAATTGAAAGATATTCAAGTTGAATTAACCGTTCTTGATGGCGAAGTTCTATTCGAACGTTCGAAAACGAATATTTAATAAAGGGACATATTCCAATTACGTGAATGGAGGACTCCAATGTCAATAAAAGTCTCAACATGTCAATTTGAATTGCAAAAAGTAGATAACTTCTCTACTTTTAAAAATCAAGTTTTACGAGCATTTGACGATGTTCCACTTTCAAGTGATTATGTACTATTACCAGAGTTATTTACGATGTCTTTACTCACAACATTTAAGGATTACGAGCAATTTACAGAAAAAGACAATGAGAAACTGGGTGTATTTTTAGAGGATTATATTCAGTTTTTTAATGAGCTTTCACAAAAAAGAAAACAAATTATTATCGCAGGTTCTACACTTGAGCCCACTGATCAGGGTAATTACAATACGACCTATATCTTTGACGGTAAAGGCAACATTTTTAAGCATCGGAAGACACATATTTTCCCTGCTGAATCTGCTTGGAATACCATTGAGGGTGATAAATTAGAAGTATTTAACATCGGGCCTGTAAAATTTGGCGTTGCCATTTGCTATGAAATG
Organism: Rummeliibacillus sp.; assembly: GCA_035554455.1. Lineage (GTDB taxonomy): Bacteria > Bacillota > Bacilli > Bacillales_A > Planococcaceae > Rummeliibacillus. Next base: position 3,732 of record DATMJF010000480.1, on the reverse strand, counting down.
GAGATTCCAGAAATTGCACATATCTATAGTCAAAAAGGGGCCGACATTATCTTCTGCCCTTCATATACTTTCACTGAATATGGTTTCTGGAGAGTCCGCCATTGTGCTCATGCGCGAAGTATTGAAAACCAACTCTATGTTGTTCACTGCCCTACGATTGGTGAAATATCCGGACCAATTCATAACGGTTTTGGGACAACTGCCATTATCGGTCCCGCTGACTTACCCTGGACAACAAATGGCGTGATTGCGGAGGCTACGAGTACCTCAACTGCAGTCGTTACGGCCGAGCTGTCTATTGAAGATCTTTATGAAAATCGCAAAAACGGAGCTGCTACAACATATAAAGATCGTGTACGTAGAAAAGAGATTTATACAATTAAAGATTCAATCAATTGAAACTCTACGCCATAGTTTGTTGTTGAACGCATGCTTTTACGGGCAGTTGCTCCCCTACTCATCCTTGTACTTTACTTGAGTCTTATAGTTGGGGTCTTACTGCCAGTTCATGCGGGATAAATAAATGCCAAATTCAAAGGGGGATTTTATGAAAAATATTAAACTTTTATTATTGATACCTTTCTTCGGAATGTGTCTATGTTTGCCCTATGCAAATAAAGTTGAACCTTATGTATTAGGTTTACCATTTCTCCTTTTCTGGATTATCTTATGGATGATATTATCGTCATTGCTGTTAGCGATTGTGTATAAACTCGACCCTGAAAACCAAGGAGGAGATGAATAATGAATATTGCTTTGCTTATTATCTTTGCGTTTGCAGCGATTGCCCTTTTCCTTGGTATTAGAGCGACACATGGAAAGAAAATGAATGTCGAAGAATTTGCAGTTGGGAATAAGGGATTTGGTACATTATTCATTTTCCTTTTAATTGCAGGCGAAGTTTATACTACTTTTACGTTCCTCGGCGGTAGTGGTTGGGCCTATTCAAATGGGGCTGCTGCTTTTTACGTACCTGCATATATTTGTTTAGCATACGTTTTATCATATTGGATTGCACCAAAGATTTGGACTTATGCGACGAATAATAATATTATTTCTCAGCCAGAATATTTTGCTGCCAAATATAAAAGCCCTATTTTAGGATTGGTTGTTTCATTTTTGGGTGCCATCGCATTAATTCCATATATCGTCATACAGTTAAAGGGATTGGGCATTATTGTTTCGGAGGCTTCATATGGGGGGATTAGCTCCATTATGGCTAGTACAATCGGTGCCATTATCATTACAATCTATGTCACTATTTCGGGTATCCACGGCTCTGCATGGACAGCGGTGTTAAAAGATATCATGATTTTAGGAGTCATCGTCTTTTTAGGAATATATATTCCATTCCATTACTTTGGCGGTGTACAACCTCTTTTTGAAGCCGTCGAAAAAGTAAAACCGGAAAGCTTAACCCTTTCTACTTCAGGCTTGAGTATTTCTTGGTTTGTCTCAACAATTGTTCTAAATGCATTTGGATTCTATTTATTACCAAACTCCTTCTCAGTCGTATTGTCAGCTAAAAGTGCCAAGTCATTAAAGAAAAATGCGATTACTTTACCTTTGTATACACTGTTACTTCTATTCGCATTTTTCATTGGATTTGCTGCCATCATCGAGATTCCAGGATTACAAGGGGCAGAAGGGGATTTATCCTTACTTCGTTTAACGATTCAAACGTTTGATCCATGGATAGTAGGTGTTGTTGGAGCTGCTGGTTTACTTACCGCCTTAGTACCTGCATCACTCATGTTAATGTCTGCTTCGATCGGATTAATGACTGGATTTTACAAACTCGTGAAACCAAAGGCAACAGATCGCCAACAATTACTTGTTTCAAAAGTCTTCGTTTTTGCAATTATCGCTGTAGCATTCATCTTCACGATTACTGGAGGAAATGCACTGGCAATCTTAAATATTATGTCATATAGCTTGATCACACAACTCGTTCCAGCACTACTATTTAGCTTCTATAAAAATCGCATTTTAAATAAATTCGGTGCTATGACGGGCATTTTCGCAGGTGTCTCGGTCGTCCTATATGCTGCCATAACATCTCATAAACTAATCGACTTCTTCCCGAATATCCCGCATGTACTTAATGACATCAGTACGGGCATGATCGCTGTGATTATTAACTTTTGCGTAGCGATTATAGTAAGCTTAGCAACTAATCATCTAGTTGCGAAAGAGAAGGAAAAAGTAGATACTCTTGCTGCATAAAATGATTCTTAATAAATCTTATTGATTGCTAAAGAGATAACCATAAAAATCGGGCGTTTATTCAACGATGAATAAACGCCCTAATTTTTTCTATCAGATTTCAAAACTTCGAGACCGAATGAAAGAAGATAATAGTTGCTCTACTTACTTTCATCATCAGCTTATTAATAGATATTAGAGATAAAATAGATAAACAAAATAAAAGACATGTACGTTAAGATTTTCGGCAATAAAGATCGTAAAAATCTCTAGGAAAACTAGGATATTACTGGTGACACACATGCATATTCAATTAACACCAGTACAAACGAAAAGGCCTCAGTAAAAGTGTACATTTTATAGATACCCCTTCGATTATCTATTTTACGAATAGTTCTGGTTACTCCACCATCTTTGCATTAACATAAACAACTTCCATTAATAAAATAGCTACCGCAAACATAATTAAATATTCAGTCTGTTTGATGCCGATTAATCCGCAAATTAATAACAACATTCCAAGAATCGCCATTGTACTACCTACTAATCGTGCTAATTTGAATTTGTCTTTTACTCTTTTTTCGTTATATCCTGCTAATAGCCAAGTTTGTTTTTTAACACCTACTAAATAACCAAATACTAGAAAGACTGCACCTATTATAACTAAATTCATTTCCATTTAAATCAACCTCCTAATAGTGTTTGATAATTGCAGGTACGATATAGAAAGGAATAAAGAGAGTTGACAACAGATACAATAAAATCATTTCCATATCGAATTCCATCTTTAAAATTCCTTGATTATCAATAAATAAAATAATTATCAATAAAGTATTTAACAAAAACATACTACGTAATGACCACTTTGAAATGTTGGCATTCACTCGATCATCGAATTCAATTTCTTCTTTTTGCATTTTACTTCGCTTATATTTAGCAAATACAATTAAACATACTATTCCTCCGAGAAGTATCCACTTTATAAAAGAACTATCAAGAAACGCCAGCACGATTATAAAGCAAAAAATGGGTACATATGTGAATAATTTAATCATACTTCCTCCTCCATCCAAAATAGTTTTTCAACTGATGTATCTAATGCAGCAGCAATTAATAAACACACCTTAATCGTTGGATTATATTTTTGTGCTTCGATTAAGTTCATTGTTTGTCTCGTGACACCAATAAGCTTCGCTAAATCCCCTTGTGTTAAATTTCCAATTTCAATTCTTCTGACTTTAACATTGTTCTTTACTTGAATATCTTTCAATCAAAGGCCTCCTTCCATAAAATAAAAGTTCGATGTCACTATGTTGACATTTTACAATGGGATTTTTAGAAATGTAAAAATTTTCTTCCAATCAAATTGTAACATATAATTTACTTTTGTCATATATACACGACAATTTATTTTAAAAAAATTGACTTGCAACAATTTACAAGTCGATTTCTTCTTGAATCTATTACGTGTTTCCGCCCTTATCTTAAATACTCGAGTTTTGAAATACCTTATGAAAATCGAACGTT
>DATMJF010000479.1:0-8644 GCA_035554455.1 Rummeliibacillus sp. | reverse complement strand
CGCGAAGGTTTACTATCTATGCTATTATCAGTACTTCAAGCTCCAATGCGCAACTTAGCTCTTGTAACAAAAGCTGTTGCAGAACAAAAAGAAGAACAAGGCGCTTAATTTTAAGTGTAGCTTAATCTTCAAGGCATAATATGCCAAACTAAAAAACTTACATTCCGTATAGGAGGAAAATATAATGAACAATGAGCAAATCTTAGAAGCTGTCAAAGCTATGACAGTTCTTGAATTAAACGATTTAGTAAAAGCAATCGAAGAAGAATTCGGTGTTACTGCTGCTGCTCCTGTAGCTGTTGCTGGTGGCGCTGCTGCAGCTGCTGAAGAAAAAACAGAATTTGATGTTGTTTTAGCTTCTGCTGGCGATCAAAAAATTAAAGTAATTAAAGTGGTTCGTGAAATCACTGGTTTAGGTCTTAAAGAAGCTAAAGAAGTTGTAGATAACGCTCCTAAAGCTCTTAAAGAAGGCGCTTCTAAAGAAGAAGCTGAAGAAATCAAAGCTAAACTTGAAGAAGTTGGCGCATCTGTAGAAGTTAAATAATTTCTGCTGATTGATTGTGAAAAGCTCGTCAATTTTGACGAGCTTTTTCTTTATCTATAGATGATGGAGGGCATTATTCTTGTCAGAACATTATTATTCAAAAGAACCTCAAGTAGAAAGTAAACCGCGCAGATGGAATTTTACACTTCGGGGATTTTCATTTGTATTTGAAACTGATGCAGGGGTTTTTAGTAAAAGCGAAGTAGATTTTGGCTCCCGTGTATTAATTGATAGTTTTGAGATGCCAGCAATTGAAGGGTATATTCTAGATGTTGGTTGTGGATATGGACCAATTGGATTGTCAATTGCAAAAAGTTATCCAAATCGTATGGTTCAAATGATGGATGTCAATGAGCGAGCGGTCAATCTAGCAAAGAAAAACGCTGAATTGAACGGGGTTCAAAATGTGCAGATTTATGAGAGTGATGCACTTTCATCTGTTCAAGAAGAACAAATCGCTGTTGTTTTGACAAATCCTCCGATTCGTGCAGGCAAAAACACTATTTTTAGATTCTATGACGAAGCATTTGAGAAATTAGTGGATTCAGGTGAATTGTGGATTGTAATTCAGAAGAAACAAGGCGCGCCATCTACTGTGGAACATTTGGAATTAAAATTCTCTAAAGTGGAAATAGTAGAGAAGAAAAAAGGATATTGGATTATCAAAGCAACGAAATAAATTTGTCAAAACTTATAGATTGACTTGACAAAAACGCTGTGATAACATAATACAATGCAAAAATATTAATTTGAAGGCGTTTGCCTATTGGCTGAAAATGTAAATAGCAGGAGCTTTCGGATTTAACTTTGGTTAATCGAAAATGAGCTCATCAACGAACTCGTTTTCTTTTTGTCTTTCGTAATCATACAACATTTACATGGTTTCTGAAAGACCTATTATCGCTTTATTGAGGGGTGAATGAGTTGACAGGTCAACTAGTTCAGTACGGACAACACCGCCAGCGTAGAAGCTTTGCGCGTATTAAAGAGGTGCTGGAACTTCCGAATCTTATTGAGATTCAAACCGCATCTAACGAGTGGTTTCTTGAAGAAGGTTTACGTGAAATGTTCCGTGACATTTCACCAATTGAAGACTTTACAGGAAATCTATCACTAGAATTCGTCGACTACAGTCTCGGAGAACCGAAATATGATGTCGATGAATGTAAACAACGTGACGTGACTTATGCTGCACCATTGCGTGTAAAAGTACGTTTGCTTAACAAAGAAACAGAAGAAGTGAAAGAACAAGAAGTATTCATGGGTGACTTCCCGCTCATGACAGAAACTGGTACTTTCATTATTAACGGTGCGGAACGCGTTATTGTTTCACAATTAGTTAGATCACCAAGTGTATACTATCACGATAAAACAGATAAAAACGGTAAAAAAGGTTTTGGCGCTACAGTCATTCCTAACCGTGGTGCTTGGCTCGAATACGAAACAGATGCAAAAGATGTTGTCTATGTTCGTATCGACCGTACACGTAAACTACCAATCACAGTACTTTTACGTGCACTAGGCTTCGCATCTGACCAAGAAATCATCGAATTAATCGGTGATAATGAGTTCTTGCGTAACACATTAGAAAAAGACAACACTGAAAGCACAGAAAAAGCACTATTAGAAATTTATGAACGTCTACGTCCTGGTGAACCACCAACAGTAGAAAGTGCAAAAAATCTGTTGTATTCACGTTTCTTTGATCCAAAACGTTATGATTTAGCAAACGTTGGTCGTTACAAAATGAATAAAAAGCTTCACATTAAAAACCGTCTATTCAATCAGACAATTGCTGAAACATTAGCAGATCCTGAAACAGGCGAAATTTTAGTTGAAGCTGGTACATTAATCGACCGTCGCGTATTAGATCGTTTAATTCCATATTTAGAAAATGGTGTTGGTTTCAAAACTGTTTCTAAAGTGGGTGGAGTTCTAGAAGGCGATATTCAAATTCAAGAGATTAAAATCTATGCTCCTAATGATGAATCACAAAAAGAAATTAAAGTAATCAGTAATGCTTATGTTGAAGAAGAAGTGAAAAACATCACTCCTGCTGACGTAGTAGCATCTGTATCTTATTTCTTTAACTTATTATATGGTGTGGGTGACACAGACGATATCGACCACTTAGGTAACCGTCGTCTACGTTCTGTAGGTGAACTTCTACAAAACCAATTCCGTATCGGTCTATCTCGTATGGAACGTGTCGTACGTGAACGTATGTCTATTAACGACACAGCGTCTATTGTGCCACAACAATTAATTAATATTCGTCCAGTAATTGCAGCTATTAAAGAATTCTTCGGTAGCTCTCAATTATCACAATTCATGGACCAAACAAACCCATTAGCTGAATTAACACACAAACGTCGTCTTTCAGCCCTAGGACCTGGTGGTTTAACACGTGAACGTGCTGGCTTCGAAGTACGTGATGTTCACTATTCTCACTATGGTCGTATGTGTCCGATTGAAACGCCAGAAGGTCCAAACATTGGTTTGATCAACTCACTTTCAAGCTATGCTAAAGTGAATAAATTCGGCTTCATCGAAACACCATATCGTCGTGTAGACCCTGACACAAGTCGCTTAACTGATCACATTGATTATTTAACTGCAGACGAAGAAGATAACTATGTAGTAGCTCAAGCAAACTCAATATTAAATCCTGATGGTTCATTTGCTGAAGAAGAAGTTGTTGGTCGTTTCCGTGGAGATAACTCCGTATTCAAACGCGACACAGTTGACTACATGGATGTATCACCAAAACAAGTAGTATCTGCAGCGACAGCATGTATTCCGTTCTTAGAAAACGATGACTCTAACCGTGCTCTAATGGGTGCCAACATGCAACGTCAAGCTGTTCCTTTGTTAAACCCTGAAGCTCCATTCGTTGGTACTGGTATGGAACACGTAGATGCTCGTGACTCAGGTGCCGCAGTAGTTGCAAAATATGCAGGTATTGTTGAACACGTAGAAGCACGTTCAATCCACGTACGCCGTATCGAAGAAATCGATGGAAAAGAAGTAAAAGGCGATTTAACAAAATATAAATTACAAAAATTTGTACGTTCTAACCAAGGTACAAGTTACAACCAACGTCCATTAGTGGAAGTTGGCGAACGTGTTCAACCTCGTGATATTCTTGCAGATGGTCCGTCAATGGAATGTGGAGAATTAGCACTTGGCCGTAACGTAGTCGTAGCATTCATGACTTGGAATGGTTATAACTATGAAGATGCCGTAATCATGAATGAACGTCTTGTTAAAAATGACGTTTATACTTCTGTTCATATCGAAGAATACGAATCAGAAGCTCGTGATACTAAACTCGGACCTGAAGAAATCACGCGTGATATTCCAAACGTCGGAGAAGAAGCATTACGTAACCTTGATGAACGTGGTATTATCCGTATTGGTGCTGAAGTACATGATGGCGATATCTTAGTTGGTAAAGTAACGCCTAAAGGTGTAACTGAACTTACTGCAGAAGAACGTTTATTACATGCAATCTTCGGTGAAAAGGCTCGTGAAGTTCGTGATACTTCATTACGTGTACCTCACGGCGCAGGCGGTATCGTACTTGATGTCAAAGTCTTCAATCGTGAAGATGGCGATGAATTATCTCCAGGCGTTAACCAAATGGTTCGTGTCTACATCGTTCAAAAGCGTAAAATTCGCGTTGGGGACAAAATGGCCGGCCGTCATGGTAACAAAGGGGTAATTTCTCGCATCTTACCTGAAGAAGATATGCCATTCCTTCCAGATGGTACTCCAGTTGACATCATGTTAAATCCACTAGGTGTACCATCTCGTATGAACATCGGACAAGTATTAGAGTTACACTTAGGTATGGCTGCTCGTTACTTAGGTGTTCACATGGCAACACCAGTATTTGATGGTGCTTCTGATGAAGACGTGTGGAAAACAATGGAAGAAGCCGGTATGAATCGTGACGGTAAAACAATCCTTTATGATGGCCGTACTGGTGAACCACTCGATAACCGTGTATCAGTTGGGGTTATGTATATGATCAAACTTGCTCACATGGTTGATGATAAACTTCACGCTCGTTCTACAGGTCCTTACTCACTAGTTACGCAACAACCTCTTGGTGGTAAAGCGCAATTCGGTGGACAACGTTTTGGTGAAATGGAAGTTTGGGCTCTTGAAGCATACGGTGCTGCATATACGCTACAAGAAATCTTAACTGTTAAATCCGATGACGTTGTAGGTCGTGTTAAAACTTATGAAGCTATCGTTAAAGGTGAAAGCGTTCCTGAACCAGGCGTTCCTGAATCTTTCAAAGTATTAATTAAAGAACTTCAATCTTTAGGATTAGATGTGAAAATGCTAACAATCGATGATGAAGAAATTGAATTACGTGATAGTGAAGATGATGATGATCTTCAACCTAACGATTCATTCAATATCACTTCAAATGCCGATGAAGAAGCTTCAGTAGGATCTCCTGAATAATTTATTTTAACAGTATTGGGGATGTTGGACAGGACCAGTTTTGGGCTTGTCCTCCTTCCCGTTTTATCAATAAATCAATCGTCGAGCTAATGAAAAGTCATTCAAGACTTCAGAATAAAGGGAGGTAGGCTCCTTGATAGACGTTAATAATTTTGAGTACATGAAAATCGGTTTAGCTTCACCTGATAAAATTCGCTCATGGTCTTATGGAGAAGTCAAAAAACCAGAAACTATTAACTATCGTACACTTAAACCAGAAAAAGATGGTTTGTTCTGTGAACGCATTTTCGGACCTACAAAGGACTGGGAATGTCATTGCGGTAAATACAAACGCGTACGCTATAAAGGTGTAGTTTGCGACCGTTGTGGTGTAGAAGTAACACGTGCAAAAGTACGTCGTGAACGTATGGGCCACATCGAGTTAGCTGCTCCAGTTTCACATATTTGGTATTTTAAAGGTATTCCAAGCCGTATGGGTCTAATTTTGGATATGTCACCTCGTGCACTTGAAGAAGTAATTTACTTTGCTTCTTATGTAGTAATCGAGTCAGCAGACACACCACTTGAGAAAAAACAATTGCTTTCAGAAAAAGAATACCGTGCATACCGCGAAAAATACGGTAAAACTTTTGAAGCTGCAATGGGTGCAGAAGCTATCAAACAATTACTACAAGAAATTGACCTTGATAAAGAAACAGAAGCACTTAAAGAAGAACTTAAAACAGCACAAGGTCAACGCCGTACACGTGCCATTAAACGTTTAGAAGTTGTTGAATCATTCCGTCATTCAGGCAACCGTCCCGAATGGATGATTTTAGATGTACTTCCTGTAATTCCTCCAGAGTTGCGCCCAATGGTACAACTTGATGGTGGCCGTTTCGCGACTTCTGATTTAAACGATTTATATCGTCGAGTTATTAACCGCAATAATCGTTTAAAACGCCTTCTTGATCTTGGGGCTCCTGGAATTATCGTTCAAAATGAAAAACGTATGCTTCAAGAAGCAGTAGATGCTTTAATAGATAATGGTCGTCGCGGCCGTCCAGTAACTGGTCCTGGTAACCGTCCATTAAAATCTCTTTCTCATATGTTAAAAGGTAAACAAGGTCGTTTCCGTCAAAACTTACTTGGTAAACGTGTTGACTACTCTGGTCGTTCTGTAATCGTAGTAGGTCCATCACTTAAAATGTACCAATGTGGTCTTCCAAAAGGTATGGCAATTGAATTGTTCAAACCTTTCGTGATGAAAGAACTTGTTGAACGTGGTCTTGCGCACAACATTAAATCAGCAAAACGTAAAATTGAACGTATGCATGAAGAAGTATGGGATGTACTTGAAGACATCATGAAAGAACATCCAGTATTACTTAACCGTGCACCGACTCTTCACCGACTTGGTATTCAAGCATTCGAACCAACTTTAATTGAAGGTAAAGCAATTCGTCTTCACCCATTAGTATGTACAGCATACAACGCTGACTTCGATGGTGACCAAATGGCGGTTCACGTTCCGTTATCAGCTGAAGCACAAGCTGAAGCGCGTTTATTAATGCTTGCTGCACAAAATATTTTGAATCCAAAAGATGGTAAACCAGTCGTAACACCTTCTCAAGATATGGTATTAGGTAACTACTACTTAACTCTTGAACGTCAAGGTGCTGTCGGTGAAGGTACAATCTTCTACGGTCCAGAAGAACTTAATGTGGCTTATCAAAACCAAGAAGTTCACTTGCATTCTCGTATTGCAATCAAAGCTTCATCTTTAAATAACAAAACATTTACTGAAGAACAAAATAAAATGTTGTTGATTACTACAGTAGGTAAAGTATTCTTTAATGAAATTCTTGATGATTCATTCCCATACATCAATGAACCAACAACAACTAATTTACAAGATGCAACACCAGATAAATACTTTGTTTCAACAACAACAAATGTGAAAGAACACATCGCAGCTCAGGAAATAATTAAACCATTTACGAAAAAATATCTAGGTAATGTTATTGCTGAAGTATTTTCTCGTTATCACATTACTGAAACTTCTAAAATGCTTGACCGTCTAAAAGACCTTGGTTTCCAATATTCTACAAAAGCTGGTATTTCAATTGGTATCTCAGATATCATCGTATTACCAGGTAAACAAGAAATTTTACACAAGGCTCAAGAACAAGTGGATAAAGTAATGAAACAATTCCGTCGTGGTTTAATTACTGAAGAAGAACGATATGATCGCGTTATTTCATTCTGGAGTGCTGCAAAAGATGAAATCCAATCTAAACTGATGAACTCACTTCCTGCAGAAAACCCAATCTTCATGATGAGTGACTCTGGTGCCCGTGGTAACGCATCTAACTTTACGCAACTTGCTGGTATGCGTGGTCTGATGGCCAACCCAGCTGGTCGTATTATCGAACTTCCAATCAAATCTTCATTCCGTGAAGGTTTAACAGTATTGGAATACTTCATCTCTACTCACGGTGCTCGTAAAGGTCTTGCCGATACAGCGCTTAAAACAGCCGATTCAGGTTACCTTACTCGTCGTCTAGTAGACGTTGCGCAAGATGTAATCGTTCGTGAAGATGACTGTGGTACTGACCGTGGTTTAGCTATTACTTCTTTAAAAGAAGGAACAGAAATTATCGAAGCACTAGAAGAACGTGTTATTGGTCGTTATGCTAAGAAAACAATTCGTCATCCAGAAACAAACGAAGTCGTTGTTGCAAAAGATCAATTGATTACACCAGAACTTGCTCGTCAAATTGATGAAGCTGGAATCGAAGAAGTAACAATTCGCTCAGCATTTACTTGCAACACTAAACATGGTGTATGTAAAAAATGTTACGGCATGAACTTAGCAACTGGTGACAAAGTTGAAGTAGGTGAAGCAGTAGGTATTATTGCTGCTCAATCTATCGGTGAACCAGGTACACAATTAACAATGCGTACATTCCACCAAGGTGGTGTAGCTGGTGCCGATATTACTCAAGGTCTTCCACGTATCCAAGAAATTTTTGAATCACGTAATCCTAAAGGTCAAGCGGTTATCACTGAGATCGCTGGGGTTGTGTCAGATATCGAAGAAATTCGTGAAGGACAAAAAGAAATTACAATTCAAGGTGCAGTAGAAACTCGTAAATACTTGGCTCCTTACAATGCTCGTTTGAAAGTACAATTAAACGAGCAAGTAAAACATGGTCAAATTCTTACAGAAGGTTCTATCGATCCTAAAGAATTATTAAAAGTAACAGATGTTTCTTCTGTAGAAGAATATCTATTAAAAGAAGTTCAAAAAGTATATCGTATGCAAGGGGTAGAAATCGGAGATAAACACATCGAAGTAATGGTTCGCCAAATGCTTCGTAAAGTACGTGTTATTGAAGCTGGTGAAACAGAATTACTTCCAGGTTCATTACTTGATATTCACCAATTCTCTGAAGCAAACGCTGAAGCTATACGTGCAGACAAAATCCCTGCAACATGTCGCCCAGTAATCCTTGGTATTACAAAAGCTTCTCTTGAAACAGAATCATTCTTATCTGCTGCATCATTCCAAGAAACAACTCGTGTCTTAACTGATGCTGCAATCAAAGGTAAACGTGATGAATTACTTGGTCTTAAAGA
>DATMJF010000478.1:0-5002 GCA_035554455.1 Rummeliibacillus sp. | reverse complement strand
CTTATTCACGTGGGGGAGATGGGCGTGCTGCAGTAGGTCCAATGCTAAGAGAGTACATTATTAGTGAGGCTTTACACGCACTTCACATTCCGACGACGAGAAGCTTAGCTGTCGTCAAAACGGGAGAGCCTGTTTACCGTGAGTGTGTATTAGATGGCGCGATTTTAACACGAGTCGCCTCAAGTCACTTACGTGTAGGTACATTCCAGTTTGCACGGCATTTTTGTGATAATGAGGATTTAAAGGCACTTGCGGATTATGCAATTCAACGTCACTATCCTTCACTTGTAACTCAGGACAATCGTTATGCTGAATTTTTCAGTCATGTGGTTCATCGACAAGCGAAGTTGATTGCAAGCTGGCAACAAATTGGCTTTATACATGGCGTAATGAATACCGATAATATGACAATTAGTGGCGAAGCAATTGATTTTGGACCGTGTGCTTTCATGGATACATTTGACCCGTCGACAGTTTTTAGCTCTATAGATAGAGTGGGGCGCTATGCTTATGAAAACCAGCCGAAAATCGGCGGCTGGAATTTAGCGCGACTAGCAGAAACTTTATTACCGCTTGTGCATGAGGATGAGGAGCAAGCTTTAGAAATAATGCAGGCGAAGCTTGATGAATATCCAAAAGCATTTCAGCAATATTGGTTAGAAGGCATGCGTAAAAAGCTTGGGCTTCAAGTAGCAATGGAAGAAGATGCATCATTAATAGACCAACTATTAACGATAATGCATCAACAACAGGCAGATTATACGAACACATTCCGAGGGCTGAGTACTGACCAACAGCTAGAAATTTTTGAGACAGAGGATTTTAAAACGTGGCAACAGAATTGGCATAGTAGACTACAAAAAGAAAATACATCATTAGAAGCTGCAAAGGACACTATGCAAAAGATAAATCCAGCGATTATCGCACGAAATTATTATGTAGAAGAAGCACTCAATTTTGCTAACCAAGGTGATTTAACCTATGTTGAAACACTAGTCGATGCCTTACGCTCTCCGTTTACAGTAAAAAAAGAGCATCAGCATTTACAAACACCTCCAAAAGAAGAAGGTCCGTTTATTACTTATTGTGGGACGTAGGATAATCAAGTATTTCTATGGAACGAGCGGGTAACTGGAAGTTATGATCGTGAATTTAGATGCACTATCAAAAATAAACCATCTTTCTATCAAATAAAAACCAGACCTAGCCATCAAGCAAAGTCTGGTTTTTTCGTTTTCACATCAACGCGATTAAGCTATCGTTGATTCTGATTCGTTTGAGCTTTCTTCTATCGTTACTTTTTTCATACGTTGTTTCTTCGATTTTCTAAAGTAAAGCAATTCATATACACACGGAATCACGATCAGCGTAAGTAGGGTAGCCATAGCTAATCCACCGATCACTACAACTGCAAGACTTTGTGAGACTAAACTTCCTGCCTCGGATTTTTTCAATAATAATGGAAGCATAGCACAGATTGTTGCTACTGCGGTCATGAAGATAGGTCGCATTCTTGTAGCTGTTGCTTCGATGAGTGCGTCGCGAATAATCATCGTGCGTTCGTTTTGCTTGACGCGGTCTAAAAGTACAATGGCATTGGTAACAACGATACCGATCAGCATTAATGCACCTAAAAGGGCCGTAATATCCACTGAAATGCGACTGATGAGGATACCTAAAATAGCCCCAATAGCAGCAAGTGGGAGAGAGCACAATATAGCAATTGGTGTTTTAATCGACTTGAATGTAATAACCATAATCAAGAAGACAATGCCGATTGATACTAGCATGATAAGGAATAAATCGGCAAAATCACTCGCTTGATCGCTACTTGCTCCACCGACTAGTACCTTGATATTATCTGGTACATCAATTCCTTTTTTATCTTTTTTATCACCGAAAATCGCTGTATTAACATCTTGTGAGATTTCAGACAGTTTTGCAGGATCAACAGTTGCTGTAACTCGAAGGTATGTTTTCCCGTCTTTATGGAATTGGTTAGTTGATCGTTCTTCACTTTGTAAAGATGCAATGGATGATACTGGTACAGGGCCTGAATTGGTTTGTACTTTTATATTTTTTAAATCTTTAGGTGTTTTTGTGTCTATGAGTGGTTCTAGGAATACTGTTTTTTGTGTATCTTTTAAATCAATTGTGCCAATTGGTGTTTTATTTAACATGACACCTAACTGCTGTGCAATTTGTTCCGTGTTTCCTTTTGATGGATTAACCTTAAAGGAATACACAGTTTTCTTTTCTTCCTGATTGGTTGTTACTTTCTCGACACCTTTGACATTTTGTACTTTTTCTTTAATATTGGTTGCTACACTTTCGAGTTCACCTACATTATCACCAACTACATCAATGGTAATATTTGTACTCGCGCCGCCAGACATAAAGGAGGATGCAGCAACTTCTAAAGTGGCATCTGGATATTGCCCTTTTTCCTTTTCTAACGCTTTAACTACCTGATCTGTATCCTTTTTATCGTCCAATAGAATACTATAGGATGCTTCTGTTGAAGAGCCAACTACGCCGTATTGTGCATTTTCAGCAGAAGAGCCAATCTGTGTAAACACTTGTTTAACGTTCTTCGTTTTTTGAATAGTTGATTCAAGTTCAAATGAATTTTCCTTTACTTTTTCAAAAGGTGTATCATTCGGGTAAGTGAGCGTTGCTGTAACATAATCTGCAGAAGAGTTGTCAACTGCACCTTTTGGGATCATAAAGTAAGCGCCGATGGATCCGATAAAACAGAACACGGAAATCGAGAAGATAATCCATTTATGGTTTAAGGACCAATTCACGATTTTAGGGAAACGAACAGCTGGTTTATGTTCCGGAAGCTTCGTATTTTTTAATAGCCCAGCACTCATTAACGGTACTACAGTTAATGCAACGAGCAATGAAGCAAGTAAGGAATAGGTAACTGTTAACGCAAATGGCAAAAGGAATTCTTGTAGGCCTCCACTTAACAGACTCATAGGTAGGAATACAGCCACAGTTGTTAAGGTAGAAGCAGTAATTGCAACGCCTACTTGCTTCGTTGCATCAATTACCATACTGACAGAGAATTTCTCTGTTTGCATTTTACGGAAAATATTTTCAATGACGACAATACTATCATCCACTAGACGTCCAACGGCAACAGCAACACCGCCGAGCGTTAGAATATTCAATGTTACACCAGACCTTGATAGAAGGAATAGGGTGAAACAAAGTGATAAAGGAATCGATACAATCGTGATCATAGTAGTTCGGATATTACGTAAGAAGAGCATAATGACAATCGTAGCAAACAAAGCCCCGATAAGCACTTCTTTAATCATCGTATGAACAGAATTTTGTACCATATCAGCTGAAGAAACATAAATGACAGAGTCCTGCTGATCATATTCTTTATTGATTTCTTTTGTTACTTTTTCAACTTCTTTACTAATCGCTACCGCATTCGATTGACTATCCTTCGTGATGCTAATGTTTAAACTGTCTTTTCCATTAAAACGGCTGATGAAATTAGCATCCGTTGTTTCTTTAATCGTTGCGATATCGCTAAGTTTAACGCCAGGTGCTACAGTTAAATCTTGCAATTTTTTTATGCTTGTGACATCACCGATGACTTTGATATTACTTGTTTTGCCATCAATATTTTTTTCACCAACAGCTACAGCGGTGTTTTGACCCTGAAGAATACCCATAACTGATTGAAGTGAGACTTGGTTTTTAGCCAATTTTTTATCATCTAAATGAACTGAAACGATAGAATCAGTAATCCCGTAAACATCTACACTAGAAACCCCTTTGATTTCCTGGTATCGAGATTGAAGCTCTTCACGTGCAAATTCCTTGTTTTTATCCGTCAACCCATCTTTAAAGGTAACGGCAATGTTGACAATTGGAATCATAGAGGTATTCAGCTGTGAAATGATCGGCTTTGAGATATTGGTAGGTAAAGTGACTTTACTAATTGCCTCTGCTACATCTTGTTTAGCCTGTTTCATATCATAGCCTGATTCGAAGTTCAGATCTATTTTTGAAAATCCATCTCCAGTCGTTGAATAGACGGATTTTTTTCCTTTTAACCCTTTAACGGCATGTTCAATGGGATCGGTGACTTCGGATTCCATTGTTTTGGAGTCCGTTCCTTGGCCCATCGAAATAATGGTAACTTGCGGATTATCCGCAGAGGGTAAAAATTCCATAGGCAGTCTATAATAGCTAACAACACCGATGATTAATATGAGAACGGTCAAAAAGGCGACTGCAGGCTTGTTACCAAAAGCCCATTTTGTAATACTCGACATGGTAATAAATCTCCTCCTAAAAACAAATTAAACACGAAATAAAATATACGCAGAATACATGGTGAAATATCACACTTTTTAGAAAATAAAAATTTTAGTGATATTCATACAACAATTTTCCCCTTTCTTTTGATTTTCAATCCCTTTTATTGTAATAAATATGAAAATAAACCATATCAGTCCAGGTACTTATTTTTTCTAAGACCTGAGACTTAGATGCTCAAGGGAAAGAAATGAATATAAGAAAACATCGAAAGACCATACCCAAAAAATATCTAAATATAATGGCGCCACTCAACTAAAACTTTGTTAAGTGGATTATTTGTGTAAAAAAATGGTTTTAATGGATAAAGTCGCTTACTTTCCCTTTATATTCAGTTTAATTCTAACGGAAATTAGGTATTTGTTCCACTACAATTGTGAAATATTACAATACTTTGAAATAAAATGAGGAAAAAGTCAATAAATTTTACATTTTAAAACCGTACTGATTTGAGGAGAAGGAAATGTATAAATGGTTTAGATGGAGTGGGGTGTGGGACTTTAGCGAAATAAATTTGGAGTAATATTGCGAAAAACTTAAGTATTGAGCTACTCGAAAAAATTATTTTAGGGACATTTTGGAGGAAACTCAGATATCTTATTAACTCAAGTAATCTAATAGGTAAGTGTAAGTTAAAGAGGCGCTAGTAATTTCA
>DATMJF010000477.1:0-2104 GCA_035554455.1 Rummeliibacillus sp. | reverse complement strand
CCTTAACAGTCATAAAGAGCTATGCAAATTATTGAAGACGGCATGGGGCGGAAAATAACCAAATGGCTGGTGAAGCTATTCAGGCTATTCATTCAGAGGCTACTAGAATTCAAAAGATGACTGATACTTTTTTAGAATTAGCTACTCTAGAAAAAGAAAATGTTATAGAAATGAAAGAGGTTAATTTGGTTACTTTGTGTAAAAACACTCTAAATGAACTGAAATATGTTTATAAGCGAGCAATAACATTCCATTATGAAGATGATTCATTTGTTATTCGTGCTGATGAATTAAAGATTAAGCAAATAGTCATCATTTTGTTAGATAATGCAATGAAATATAGTAATGAAAGAATAGAAGTATTCTTAGAAAAAAATGACCAATCAGTAATTGTATGTGTAAAAGATTATGGAATTGGAATCCCAGAAAATGAAATGAATCAAATTTTTGAACGTTTTTACAGGGTAGATAAGGCCCGTAGCCGTGAAACAGGAGGCACTGGTCTTGGTTTATCAATAGCAAAAAGTATTATCACACAGCATAATGGAGAGATTACGATAAATAGTAAAGAAGGAATAGGAACCGAGGTAAAATTGTTATTACCTAGGGGGGACGTTTAAATGAATAATGTTTGGTTAATGAGCTTGGTGAGCTTTTTTACGGATATGGGTACCTATATGGTTACGCCCCTAATACCTATTATTCTAGCATCATCTGGACCGATTATCATTGGAATCATTGATGGTTTATCTGAAAGTTTGGCCAGTTTATTGAAATTCTTTTCAGGTCGTTATTCCGATCGGATAAAAAAGAGAAAAAGTTTAGCTTTAACTGGTTATGGATTATCAGGATTGGGAAGATTATTCTTGATATTTGGCAACAGTTGGGGAGGCATTTTTTTATGGAAGCTAGTTGATCGAACAGGCAAAGGCATCCGTACTGCCCCTAGAGATGCACTTATCTCTGAAGCAGGTGGGAAAAATAAACAAGGAAGAACTTTCGGATTACATTCAATGATGGACATGATGGGAGCTGCCCTTGGAATTGGAGCTGCTTATTTAATCATCCAATTCAACGGGACAGAGAGTATGAGTAAAGTCTTTCTTTATTCACTAATTCCAGTCATCATTGGATGGTTAATTCTTTTTGCAGTTAAAGAGAATAAGTTGGATCCGAATAAGAAAAATCCAATTCCTATTAAGAATAAGCTTAGCTGGAAACAATTGAACCCATCTGTAAAAAAATTATTAATCGTTGTCTTACTTTTCACCATAGTAAATTCCTCAAATTCGTTCTTATTATTAAGAGCATCGGAATTAGGCGTTTCCACGGCTAATGTATTATTATTATATCTACTATTTCATCTTACTGCTTCACTTTTATCTTATGTTTCTGGTTTTATTTCTGATAAATTCGGACGAAGAGGTATTTTGACTGCTGGGTATGCAATTTATGGAATTGTTTATTTAGGTTTCGGGGCAATCCATTCTACTCTAGGTCTTGTATTTCTGTTCATACTTTATGGTTTATATTCGGCACTAACAAAAGGCGTGGAAAAAGCATTGGTAGTTGATCTCGCAAATCCTGAATCCAAAGGAACAGCACTTGGATTCTATTCGATGGTAACAGGAATAGGATTATTTCCGGCATCATTACTTACAGGAGGATTATGGGAGACTTTTGGTCCAGAGATTTCATTTTATATAAATGGTGTAATTGCAATCATTGCTAGTATTCTATTATTTATATTTCTTGCATCACTAAGAAATCTTAAATTTAATTTCCAATAACTGTAAAGTTTTAGGCGGCAATAAATCAGGTTCTACACTTTAATAAAAACAAAAATTTAAGTAAAAAAAGAACTTTAGTAATTTCAAGTTACTAAAGTTTTTCATTTATACATAATAATAAAACTAACGTCATTAAATTTTTAAAAACTTTTAAAATTGAATTAATTTCATAAGTGCTTATCTAGTTAAAAAATACGAATATTTTCTAAAAAAACAATTCAATAATTCGGATAATATTTCATTTCTAGTATTTACCTAGTATGCCGCTTCAGATGGCGCTTTCCGCGGGCGAGCGTTGAGCCTCCTCGGAAGCC
>DATMJF010000476.1:0-3204 GCA_035554455.1 Rummeliibacillus sp. | reverse complement strand
AGAAGACCTATTATGAGCCCTAAAATTGAAGTAACGACAGCTGTCAATTCCATTATTTGTTATGGGGAAAAAGAAGAGGTTCGTGCTCATTTTTTGGATGGTCAAGTCGCATCGTTTGATATCGATAAAGTAGAATTGTTTACAGCTTTGGATACATCAAGTGCGAAAATCTTGCGTGAAGGTCTTGATTTTATAGAAATATTTGTTCAAAATGATCTCTTGAAAATGATCACATTAATAGATACAACTCCTCTACAAATTTCTGGAAATGAATCAGCATATATAAAAGAGACCATTCTTAATCGAGCAGATGATGTATTTTGGATATTTAAATATGGGCAAAAAATAGTACCAGAAGAGATAAAATTGATTGAAAAATTAAATAGAAAAAACATCATTCCTCTCGGCGTATTAAATGGTATTGATTTAAGGGATGTTAATGCAAACAATCAAATGATCGAATATGAGGATCAATTATCCAAATATGTCCGAGAAATAATCGGAGTATCTGCAAAAGATGCATTGGAGTCTATACATAATCATGATGATGAGAAATGGCAAAAGAGCGAAATGCAGTTATTCATAAAAGAATTAGAAAAAACGGCCAATAATCATGTGAAACGTTTAGCATATATTACAGAACGGTTCATTCACTGGCTAAAAAGATTTCAAACAGAACTTGAAATTATACAAGAAAGAGAACCATATTATACTTCTTACTCTATCCTAAAAGAATACGTAGAAAATTTAGATGGTATTGAGCTAAGAGAAGCAGCTCAAAACGAACATCTTACTGAATTGACATCACTTTATAAAAACCAAAGTATCGTCTTTAAACAGGTTAGTACGTTATATCAGCTAATCCAAGTAATCGAAACGAAGCCTTTTAAAGAGGACCGCGGAATAATTGCTTTTAAGAATCAAGCAAAACAATATTTATCATCGGTAAGAGAATATCGAAAACTGTATCAAGAATATAATAATCAATATCAATTAGTTGATAAAAAGCATCAAAAAATAAATGGCATGGCTTTATTAAAACATATCTTTGGGAAACACGATGAGAATGAGTATTTTAAAGAACAAATAGAAAAGTTAAATGAACAACAACAACATATAGAAAAAAAATATCATGTACTTAAATCAGAAGAACAAGAATTACTAAATTCTTTCATGGACGTAAAAGAGCGATTAAACCAACTCGTCCAAAATCAATTAGCATCTATTTCAAAAGACTTCTCTACAATTGAGTTTCAAAGACATTCACAAAATTCAAAAGTTCAAAATGCAATTATAAAACTAGAAGGTTTTGATAACATTGTAGAGGCACAGTCATTCATCGTGAAATTTGTAAATGACTATGTATTAAAAGAAGAATTCATTTTGACAAAAGAAGAAAAGAAACAATTAGAACATACATTGCAAGTAATCAAAAGTGTAAATCTAGATTATCAAACATATATCAATCAATGCCAACAAATGAAACCATTAAATACTGATGGAATTCAATCGATGGTGGAAGAAAAAAATCCTTTCTATCCACTTAAAATGACTGAAGATGACGTCCGAACACAGTTTGAAGAACCACCAAAATTAGTGGAAATTGACAATAAGTAAAAAGATGCCCAAAAGGCATCTTTTTTTTAGATTAAAAAGTTATAGAATAATTTTAAATTTTTTCCATAAATGCGATAAATATCTCTTATGTATTTAAATCGGGAATTTCTATATAATATGGATGTAATAATAATTTAATAGAATTGAAATTTCCGTAAAATAAGAGGGTGTAAGAATGGGACATCCAATATGTACATTACATAAAGTTAACTCAGCTAAGGTGGTTTTAGATCAAAAGATTATTGTTTTTTGTCCAGAATGTGCAAAAAGTAATATGGATAAAATTGTGACTTTCGAAAATCAGCAAGCATTTTCTAAAGAATTTACTAAGTTAGAAATGGAGAAAAAAGTAGCCTTTTCAGAGTTTTGGAAAGGAATGGTGGTAAGTATCTATTTAATGATAATCCCACTTGTTATTGCAATGTTTTATCCGTTTTCTTACAGTAATCAGTATATTGATCGTGTAGCCTTCATATATCAAACATACTATTTACATCCTATTAGTTATTTAGTGATTGCTTTTTTCTTTATTCTTGGACTGTTTTATATCGTGAAAGCAATAAAAAATATTTCCTTGATCCAACAGAAAAAGCAGGATCTTATTGAATCTACTAAAGAATTAACATATATTCTCAATCAATTTTTGTCTCCTAAAAGAATTGAAATTTTAAATGACTTTATCCAAGGTCTACGAAATCGATTTGACCGTGCATACTTACAGCAAACGCCAATGTCTGAAATGTCGATTCGTGAATTACAGGTTTTTGCTATAAAATCCTTAAAGAAATTAGGGTATAAAAACATTCAAATTAATAATCATTTCGATTCATTTGGCATCCACTTTTTTGCAGAGAATAAACAGGTGAAACATGCGATTAGTGTGGTAAAAGATGAATTAATGATTACGATGGATGATGTTCATAAAATTGCTATTGGTAGGGCGTATTTTGACTGTAGCCAATGTATACTGATCACTGCATCGAAATTGACAGAAGATGCAAAACAGTTAGCAGATGAACTATATGTTGATGTTTGGAATCAAGAGAAAATGGATGAACTATCAGATAATAACATCACAGCCGAGTGGAACGAATATTTGGGAAATTACTATGACTATTCTGATAGTAATTTGAATCACTATACAAAATATGAATTACAAAGATTACGCAAATCTTCATAGGGGATTTTAGGAAAAGGAGACGCTGTTTTTGGGCGCTCCTTTTTAATTTTTTGAAATTCTTTTAAATAATCTTGGCATGAAATACGCAACAATAACAGAAAAGATAGCAAGAATTAAGGTTGGCATAAAAGTAGAATTTCCAAAGCTAATAGATTTTGGTGAATATCCACTCGCCATCCATGATTCAGTAAGATCTGGGGTGTATAGGGTGGTAAGCAGCATACCAGATAAGATTTGGGTTACTGTAAACAATACTACAAAACTAATGATGAATACGATAAAATTTTTCATAATATCACCTCCCTCGCTTGACTATATTTACGGTTGGTTTCTTATTAAGTTTCAGAAAATTCAATATTTAATTGAACCAATTACATAATTCAAAGATTTGATAAAAAACACGAACA
>DATMJF010000475.1:0-11045 GCA_035554455.1 Rummeliibacillus sp. | reverse complement strand
CTAATGTTACTCTTTTCTCTGTTGCATTTAGTTCGACTTGTCGCCCAAACGGCATTGAATGCAGCGGATGTGTATGACATGTATCGAAATCCGCTAAAATCGGAATCTCTCGTCCATCTAGTTGTTCTAATAATATTTCATACGGTTTTCTCCCTGTACCCATATCATCATATTGTTCGTGTTTTCCTAAAATAATGCCTGATACCTTGTCCAAAATCCCATGAAGTTTTAACATGGCAAAGTTTTTTTCAATAATTGCAGCTGTCTTCGTTGTATCTTCTATTAATAGTAGATCGCCCTCTTCAATTATTGGAAAATACTCTGTACCAATCGTGCCATACATCGTATTAATATTCCCACCTATAAGTCTACCTTTTGTCTTTCCTTTTTGAACACAAATCCATTCATTTTTGAACAACTTTTTTGTTACTGTTTTTTCTAACCAATTCACCTTATCATCAGACCACCACTTCGGCATTGGAACATTATAAGGTGCTTGTAACCCTTCCATAAACATCATCCTAAAATACTTTGTCGTATCTTCAACTAATGGTGGAAATTCTCCTAAAGTTGAAGCAACTGAAGGACCATAGAATACAGGTATCCCTGTTTTTTTATATAAAGCAAGTAAGATAGCTGTAACATCCGACAAACCTACAACGATTTTGGGGTTCTTACTAAATGCTTCATAATCGATATACGGCAAGATACTATTGGCATTTGTACCTCCAATAGATGGTATGATCATTTTGACATCTGGATCACGTAGCAGTGCATTTAATTCAGCTGCGCGTTCTTTCGGCGTCCCAGACCTATAATAATCCTCTTTTCCAGTTAACTGCCCCTCTCTTACTTTTAAACCAAGCGATTGAAGTATTTTCTTCCCTCTAACATATCGAGCATGTGCAGCTACAGAAGCTGGTTTTGAGGGAGAATATACGCCTACAACATCGCCTTTTTTCAATGGTTGAAACATGCAACCCCTCTTTTCACTAATATTTACATTTGCTACTATTATAGAGGAAATATTGAGTAGTGCCAAAAAAGTTTTATGTTTTCATGAAGTTTTACGAATTTCTTAACATATGAGTCATTTTCATAATTCAAAGATTTGATAAACAACACGAACATTAAATGGGCAATTGTTATATGCTATATCTATTTGAACATTGTCTATAAAGCGGAAGATGGCGACTCCTGCGGGAAAGCGAGACAGGTGAGACCCCGCAGTGAAGCACGGTACGGGCTTCCGAGGAGGCTCAACGCTCGCCCGCGGAAAGCGCCATCTGAAGCGGCATCCTTAGAAGATACTAGAAATGAAATATTATCCGAATTATTGAATTGTTTAAATGTTTGGAATCCCGGAATGAAGAAAGCTGGCGGATTAATCGGAGGAGAATTTGCAATTTCTCTAAATAACAAACTGCATTTCCTTGTGCTCACAGGCTGGGCAAATCAAAATACACATCAAAATTATATGCTTAATCTTTTTCCTGACTTAAAAAAAGTTGCAATTCCAGAACAAGATGTTGTTAATCTTGAGGGCGAACAGTTCATTGTTGAAAACTCATGGCGAGTTTATCCAAATAGTAATTAAAAATCATGAATGTATAATTCAGGTTTCATATAATTATTTTTAACAATCCGTATCAATTTCATAATGCAAAATTCATATAAAATATACGAACATTTTATGATGTTCAATTTTGTTCATTGTGGAGCGAAAGACGGCGACTCCTACAGGAAAAGCTTGAGCTGAAAGCCCCGCAGGAGCGTAGTGACGAGGAGATTGAAGCCAAGCCCGTGGAAAGCGCCGTCTGTAGCGGAACAGCCAAATCTAAATATTGAAAATTTAATGTGTTGAAATGTTCGTATTTAAATACCGAAAATGTATTTATGAAATTGACTCATCCAAATTAATTATTTATTTTCATTGAAATAACTTTATCCAAACTATTAAATAGATGATATTGTCTAGGAATATTCTGACCAGTAAACCATTTAAAACTTCTTTCTAGCCCTTTTCTTAATGAAATAGTCGGTGTAGGTAAACCAAATTCCTGTAATTTTTGGATGTCCAATAAATAAGTAACGTCTCTAAATGGGAAAAATTGTTTACTAGTAACACCTAATCTATCCATATCACTTTGTGAAATTGAAACTACAGGTACTTCCTTATTGGTTACTTCTTTAAATGTTTCAATTAATTTATCCCATGTGAAAATTTCTGGGTTTGTTATGTTAAATGCTTCTCCATTGGTCGTTTCATCTTTAATTGCTTCAATTGATATATTAACTAAATCATCAATATGGATATATTGCGCTTTTCCCAGATCTGTATCTGGATAAGGTATTGGCAATTGATCGATTAATCTTTGGAAAAAGTAGGATTCTCTATATAAGTTATTTCCTTCACCATATATAAGTTGGTCTGAAAACTAATATTGGAAAATTTGCTAAGGTTTGTTCCTTTATTAATTCCAACTCTACATTTCTTTTATCAACACCGTACATTCCCCAATTTTTGTTATAGCCAATATTGCCCTCTTCGGTTACTACTGAATCGGTTGGGGTATATACTCCGCCAGTGCTCATTAGGAAGTATCTTTTTAATCTCGTTCGATCAAGTACATTCAAAATAGGCGTAATATCTTCAACTGTATAAGCTGAAATATCAAAAACATAATGATACGAACGATTTTCTAAATGCTCTGCTAAAGCCTTCTCATCTTTTCGATCACATTTAAAGTGGTTTCGATATCCTTTAACAGTGATCGGCTTAATCCCTCTTGTAATAATATCGACAGTATAGCCTTCAGCAATTAACTTTTCTAAATAAGCTCTACCTACAAATTCACTACCACCAAATAATAAGACATTCATTTAATAGCCTCCTCAAAATGCTCTATTCTTTAATATCAAGTCATGCTGTGGAAAATTGTCATACCTATATTATTTTGGGCTACATTTAATTTTTCAATTTACTCTTGCACATTGAATCCTTCGAATATATCATGCTACGAAAAAAATTTAACTGCTTCAGCTTAAGAATATCTTATGATAAACTAATGTTATCATAATTTTCCAAATAACGGAACGTTCATTGTTCCGTTAAAGGGCCAGTTTAATAGCTATCTACAACACGACGCAAATGAAGTTTGACCAAAGGGATTATCTATTAAAGGGATTAAATTGGAGGGAATAGAAAATGGATGTAAAGACACTTTTGTTACAACAATGGGCAAGCTGCTTAGATGAAGAAGACTGGTTTCCACCACTTGAAAAAGTGCTAGAGGATATTACTTTTGAACAGGCAATTTGGAAACCAGTTGAGGGGGCAATGAATTCCATTTGGGAATTAGTTTGTCATTTACTTTTCTATAAAAAGAGACTTCTGATGCGATTTCTTGGTGAAACAGCGAATGAACCACTGGCAGAAGATAATGAATCTACATTTCGATTACCAACTAAGACGTTTCAAAATTGGAAGGAAACAAAACAAGAATACTTTTATGTTCATCGTGAACTTGAAAAAATACTAGCAAAATCAGAACAAGAAGATTTGTATAGACAGATCCCTGGAGAAAGATCATTAGTGCTTGAACTGAAGAGTTTAGCATTGCACGACGCATATCATATTGGGCAAATTGTATTCCTAAGTAAAATGCAAGGAGCTTGGGCAGGGAAACGCAGCTTTTAAAAAAGCTTCATTAGCTTTACAGTTATTCCATTATAGGGGGCTTTAATGGAATAAGAACGGGAACGTCCAAATCGGACGTTCCCATATTTTATACCTGAAAAACAACAATACTATTTAACAAAGCCTATGAGAAAAATAGGCTGTTGTTTTAAAAAATTTTGATCTAGGTATTCTTTTTTATCTTCTTGAGTAAACCACCGTCATCAACATACTTAATATTCTCAATTTTTCCGTCTTCCGGTATAGTCGCAAGTCCTTTTACTTTATAATTCTTTTCAGAATCCCCGGCCTTTTTATATTTTACGTTTACAACAAAATCATAGTCATCTTTATAATTCTTATTTTTCTTAATTGAAATATTATCCACTTTGATTTGAATTTCTTTTGAATGCAGGGTGTAAGAAAATGCTGATGCTACAAAAAATTTTTCGAAACCACTATTGGTAAAATACGGCTGATATAAGTCTTCTATATATTGATATAGCTCGCTTCCATTTGAAGCTTTCAAAACTTTCTGACCATTAATCTTCATAATATTATTGGGATCTTTCAAAATTTCATTGTATTTTTGTTTTGGACTTGTAAATTCAGATTTAAGAACATGTGCAATTGATTTGACGCTCTTATTATCTGCTTCTACATTATATTCTACTTTCACGGTTGTCTCTTCTCCGGATTGTTCAATCTGCGAACACCCCACAATAGTAAGAAGAAAGATTAATAGAAAACTGCACCTTATTATATTCCTAAACTTATTCATCATTGAACATCACCTTTCATTTCAACTATTTGAGTAATTTTAGACTAATTAAAAACTAAGTGATTTTTTTATCTATTTATTTTCCCCAAAATTCTTTATCATCTATCAATAGCTTTAGTATTGCGATTCTAATTTTCACCTCCTACTATAAAAATTCATATCTGTCATTAGAATCAATGGTTTTAATATTTTCGTTTATACATCTTATTTAAAACTTTGATACATTATCATTACAGAATTTTTAAAATTCGGTATACTTATGAAATATGATTGTAACATTAACTTAATTTTTGACGGGTTGTACTTTGAAGAGAATTCAAAATGAGGAGTGCATATATGAATTCTATAATTATGGCATTAAAAGGTTTAATTTTTAGAAATGGTCAATTACTTATCGTAAAAAGAGCTCAAAATGATGAGATTGGGGCTGGAACATGGGAAACAGTTGGAGGACAAATGGAGTTTGGAGAAGATTTTGAAATGGCATTAAAACGTGAATTTCTTGAAGAAGTTGGATTAGAAGTTAAAGTAAAATCGCTATTATATGCAACGACTTTTTACACTGCTAAGACTCGTCAACTAGTTTTACTAACATTCCAATGCGAAAACATATCTAATACGATTACTTTATCTAGTGAACACGAGAAATTTATGTGGGCAACAAAAGATCAAGCCTTAGAATTATTACCGCAAAACATTTTAGATAATTTTTTTGAACAGGGAGTTTTTAATTTGAAGGAGTTCAAGTAGATGTTCGTATTTAAAAACCGAAAATAGATTTATGAAATTGATTCAAATAGATTGATAATTAGATCAGTATAAATAATTCAGGTTCCTATATCAACAATCATATTTTTAACAGCCCAAAATAAAAAAGTGCTGGACTTGATACAAAACGCTGCACAAGTTTGCACTTTTAATTCCCTTATTATTCTATCTTCATTATAAAATTAATTTATATAAAATCTCACCTTCAACAATATTACCAGTGTCTTTAATTCCAATCTTTTCATATAGTTTTTTAAAACTTTCTGAAACCATTACCTTTTCTTTCCTATATATAACAAATGTGAAGAAATACCAAGAATATAGGGGTTTGTTGCTTGATCTACTATGAAACTGATTATTTTTTCGATCTCTTGTTCGCCTTTTCCTTCCCAGTAATTCCAGCTATTATTGTTTATAATTGTGCCTGCATTTGAACCAATTAAATGGATTGTTTCAAACCCCATTTCTTCCATAAAAGGATTAATATCTTCAATATTAAAATAATATGCTCCAGTAAAACGTCTTTCTTCTGCATGATCAAAGCAACCTGTTTGTGAAAATTGCATGATTGTATCTATGTTATCGTTTGGTTTCCAATTCTCTGGATTTAAAAGTGAATTAAACACATGTCTAATTCTCGGCATAAATGCTACAAACACAACACCATTCTTCTTTGTAACTCTATATAATTCTTTAACAGCCTCAATGCGTTCTTTGTCCTCTTGTAGATGATATAGTGGACCAAGCATTAAAGAAGCATCGAAACTTTCGTCATTAATCATTTTGAGTTCTCTAGCATCAGCTGTGTAAAACCCATTAAATTGGTTTTCTAGACCGTATTCTTTTGCTTTATCTTTTGCAAGTTCTACTAATCTCGTTGTTATATCAGTTAATGTTACATTATAACCTTCTTTTGCAAGTTCTATAGCGTATTTCCCAGGTCCAGCTCCGTTATCTAGAACATTGCCGGATTTAGGCAAATATTTTTTTATATAATGCCAATTCACTTGAAATTCAATTGGTTCTCTATCTAGCCTTCCCCATTCATCAAATTGATTGTAATAATTAGTGACTTTATTCATAAATCTTTCCCCTTTCGTTTTCATGATTTTATAATCTAATTTCAATGCTTCGTGTGCTGTGCTCCTGCAGGGTCTCAAGCTGCAAGATTTGAGGGCACTGAAAAACCATTTTGCCCCTAATTTTTATAGTACAAATCTTCTATAGCATGAAGTGGAATCAGCTTCGCTTTCCGTGGGCGAACCGACGAGCCTCCTCGCTGCGGGGTCTCTCTGGCTCGCTTTCCCGCAGAAGTCTCGCAACGCAGTTCACATTACTTTCTATATGAACTGTAAAATCAATAATAGATTATATATATTTCAACAAAGAGGGACTGATCCACTTATTGGACAGCCCCTACTTATTAGTCATTAACTATGATATCCCTTAATACAGCGTATCCATTTCTTACTCTGATTTCTGCTTTTAATTTACCTTTTTGGGATAGTATTTCTAAGTGTGTACCTGTGTTATCTTCTACATAGTATCGTTCTATGGGAATATTAATATGAGCTACTTTGGTTGAACTATTGTTATCCACTTCCCCTTCTTGATCAATATAGGATGCTAATTCACCTTTGATAAATATCCCTGTTCTAGGCTTGATTTCCGTTACTTTCATGGCTTCATAGATATTTGTATTGTTGTTTTGCTTTAGAGTAATGTAGACGGTTTTGTCACTATCAAAATTGAAATATTCTTTATCATCGCTTAATTGTTTCTTTAACCCATTATCTAATAGATCCAGAGGTAAGGTTTCGATTTCAAACTCTAAGTCTACATAGTCACCATAAGCTAGATCGGATGGGTCAACAGGTGTAGTCTGTAAATAAATTGTTTCACCTGTTAAGACAGTTAAAAGGGGTTTTACTGTCATTGCAATAAGTATGAGTACAGGAACTAAAAGAGAAAGGAAAAATTTTTTATTTCTTGACAGTTTGTTCATTCTTCTTTCCTCCTTTACGTGTACGTTCAAACCAATAACCAAGAGCAATTAGGAGAATACCCCCTATAATGAAAGCAATTGATTTACTCATAAATTGAAGTGACAAGTCAACATAGAATCTAAATACAAAGATACATATGATGGCTACCCCTAGTAGGTTGTTTTTAGCTACTAGTGTTAATGCATAGATACAGTATGCTACGCCAAATATTAGACAAATGATTGCAGGAATAGATGAATCTGATAGACTAGGGTAACTGGATTCCCATAAAGATGGGAAGGTTAAAGTTAATGCTGTACTAAAGTGTATGAATGTACCCATAATTTTTGAAGATGGTTCATACTCTTTGAATGGTAGGTAGAATAAAATCATACCTGAAACAAACAAAATAGCTACAAGTAATACTGTGTTATTTAAGTGGTTATAATAAGTGTAAATGGTGATAAAAGATATTAATAAAGCTAAAGTGTTCGTTGTAAATAAGATGATGGATTTATCATAGTAATAGTGTGTTAAATAATATAGTGTTGGAATAACGACAAGGAAAGTTATTAAACCAAATGCTATTTCCATTGTGTTGCTGACATTTGAGTCTTCGGAATATAAAGTAGTAATTGCTTGAATGACTACTGCTGTATTAATGACAAATAGTAGGATTGATTTATTATAGAAACGATGTCCTACGAAGTATAATAGTGGAATACTAATTAAGAATATCCACGGGAAATTATTATCCCCTATAGGAATGAAATAGAAATGGAATTGAATATACTGATAAACAAAGAATAAATTCACCCATTTCAAAATGTACTGATATTCCTTTAACATATATTGTCCGATTAGGAAGAGAAGTGGTATTACGATAATTGCACCATATGGATATGGACTGTCGATTGAAATAAATTTCATTTCTACAAAAATATAAACTAAAGCTAAACTGAATATCTTTAAATACTTATCCTTCAAGTAATACGCTAGTGGTAAGATACCAATACCCCATGCTAGGAACATATCTGATGCGTGAATGCCTAAGTGAAATAACTGACCTATATAGAATAGTTCTCCACCAAAAGCGAATACACCAATGTAGTAAGAGGTTTTGGAAAGGGAAGGTTTCTTCTCTTCCAGCAACTTACCTACTATGAAGAAGCTGATTAAGGTTGCTAATAAAATGATATACTTCGTGGTACTTGTTAATTGTGACCAATTACTGGCAACAAACGTAAGGATACCCAAACCAATGAGAATCGAACCAATTGTGAGTAGAACTTGAATAACATTAATATTACTCTTTGTTTGGGGTTGAATATGGTTCGGATAATCATACAATTGCATCAATTCGTTGGCTTGACCTTGTTGTAGTTTTCCTTCTGACTCTAAATACTTTAACTCTGCAGATAAAAAATTATAAAATGACTGTTGAATCATTCTTTTCAAGTGTTGCACCTCCAATATCTGTTTTTTTATGAATAACTTTAATTTTCATTTTTATGAGTTAATATGACTGATATGACGACTTCTTAATAATTAAATAAATATTATTGAATGTTTAAACTCAATTATTTAGTTTTTTCCTTCTTTTAATAATTGAAAAAGTAATAAATGCTACCAATATGATAATAATAATAATTGCTCCTACTAGAAACTGAGTATCAAAAATGAAAAACCATGAATCTTTAGTTTCAATCATTATTACACTTCCTTATATTAATTTATTTTCTTAACTTAATCTTAAAACCAACCTAATTTTGGTCTTGCGTTTTTGGTAACCAAACTGTTGTCAAGACAATTTTCTTTCGAATGCAATTAAACTTTCTTCTTTTTGGGCCAAATAAAGTAAGAGATTGTGAAAACCAAGTCAATACCTAACACAAATGTCCAAATCTTTAACACACTAAATAATGCTTCTGTTCGAGAGGGGTCATTTATCAAAAAAATCATTCCTCCTAAAAGAGTTGCACCAATCAGATATGATAGGACGTGTTTCCCAAAACCTTTTAAATAATGCAATGCATACTCCATTCCGAATAATGGAGTCGGTTTTCTACCTTCTTTTTTTACGTAGTAAAGAAATTTCTCATCAGCCCAGTTAACCATGCTTTTTCCAAAGGCGATAGAAACACCTAAATAAACGGCGGCAATTGCATGCGCTTGCGTTGCAGTTGCCCCGCGATATAGATCCATACTCGTTGAAATTAATAAAATTAAATCAATTACTGGGGTTAAAGCTAATAAGAATAATCCTAACTTATTTAGCTTTAACACATATCGTGTCACCAATCCCAATATAATAACGATCCAAAACATAATTTCACAGGCGACAATCATCCAAGCGACAAAATTCAAAAAGACACTCCCTTATCTAATAGGTTATTTTATTATCAATTACTTCTTATAGTGTTTTTGTCCTTAGAGGATACTTTTGAATTCATTTTACATATCTTGATCTAGGTTTTTAATGTAGCTTACACATGTGCATGAACTAATCTTTTTTGAACATATGATATTTCCTAACTATTTCTATTTAAATCAGTCGTATGAGTATGTCGTAACATATGTATTGTAAAAGAAAAAAAGTATTATGCGGTCAAATACTAAGGATTATGATACTATGCTTAATATGCTATCTTTAAATTTCTCCTTTTCTTCTAGAAACGGATAATGATTGCTACCTTCAAATATTATTAATTTGCTATTTGGTATTAATTGACTCATTTCAATCGAATATTGAATAGGACATTGAACATCGTATCGTCCACAAATAATTAGAGTATTTGTTGTTATTTTATCTAGCTGTCTTGTCACATCGTAAATGCATAATTCTCTATTATAAAAATCTAAACGCTTAGCTGAAATTTTCTTTTTTATGTTTGATGAAAAGTACTCATTATATTTATGAGGATTATATAGTGATAATTTTGTTCTTTCCTCGGTTAATTTTTCTCTTTCAATTTCGGTTAATGTCCCTGATTTCAAAAGAGAGATCAATTCAATCATTCTTTGATTTTTGGGATGCTTTGTATTATATATACAATCTTTCGAAGAAACAGTATATTCTCTTGCAGAAGTACCTACAAGAATTAGAGAATTTATTGAATTAGAGAAATGTATACCATATAAGATCCCTATCATTCCTCCAGTTGAATGACCTGCAAAAGACCATTTTCGAATACCTAATTCTATTCTTATTTCTTCTAAGTCTAAAACAGCTTCAATCATACTGAGTTGATATGGTTCACTTGCTTTTGAAGAATTTCCGGCTTCTCTAAGATTTACAAGAATAACTTGATGATTTTCAGTAAAAGTTTCTGCAAAGGCGTCGCCAGACTCATTAAATTCAGAATAATTATGTGTTACACAAATAGGAGTACCTTTTCCATAAATGAATACTTCAAAATTTCCTCTTACAGTTGAAATGTATTTTCTCACCCATTTCATAGATAATTTTCCTTTCATATGTTTTAATTTTATCGTTTTTTAATCATGGTTCTCTTTTCTCTACAAAAAGTAAAATAAATGTCGCAAGTGGACCTGTAAATAAAGATAAAAAGAACCAATTAAATCCCGTTCTATTCTTACCTTGGGCAATTCCGGCGTTAATTAGTGCCAACGTTCCCCAACCAATATAAAAATCTTCTTTCACTTTTACACCTCAATTTTCATGAAATTTCTTTTCCCTGGATTGAATAAATTTTTGTGTTAACAAACCAGAATTATAGATACTCATAATCATAGCGAAGAAAAATGCTTTTTGTGCAAATTTATCCCCTTTAAGGAACTCAATATTCGAAGAAATATTATAAATTAAAGA
>DATMJF010000474.1:0-5156 GCA_035554455.1 Rummeliibacillus sp. | reverse complement strand
ATTGCCGACCATGAAGTTCCAGAGCACGTAAACCCTGCACATCATTTCTCTGCATTCGTATATTGTTTCGGGGGTTTAACGTTCTTTGTTACTGTTATTCAAATCTTATCTGGTATGTTCTTAACAATGTACTATGTACCCGACATTCAAAATGCATGGAAATCTGTTTACTACCTTCAAAATGAGGTAGCATTCGGTGAAATCGTGCGTGGTATGCACCACTGGGGCGCTTCCCTCGTAATTGTTATGATGTTCCTTCATACATTACGTGTATTCTTTACAGGTTCTTATAAAAAACCTCGTGAATTAAACTGGATTGTTGGGGTTCTAATCTTCTGTGTAATGTTAGGCCTTGGCTTTACAGGCTACCTACTTCCTTGGGACATGAAAGCATTATTTGCTACAAAAGTAGGTATTCAAATCGCAGCATCAGTTCCATTTATTGGTGAGACGATCAAAATATTATTAGCTGGTGATTCTACAATCATCGGTGCACAAACATTAACAAGATTCTTTGCGATTCATGTATTCTTCTTACCAGCTTGCTTACTTGCTTTGCTTGCTGCACACTTTGTCATGATTCGAAGACAAGGGATATCTGGCCCATTGTAGAACTTACAATCTAGCCATTAATATTTCCTTAAGGAGGGGACAAAATGCATAAAGGAAAAGGAATGCAATTCGTAGGAGATACACGTGTTCCAAAAAAGGACAACAAAAACGTATATCCACCAGATTATTCCGAATATCCTGGCAAAACAGAACCATTCTGGCCAGACTTCTTATTAAAAGAATGGATGGTTGGTGCGGTTTTCTTAGTTGGTTATTTAATTTTAACAGTTGCTCATCCATCTCCATTAGAGGGACAAGCAGATCCAACAAACACAGGTTATATTCCAATGCCGGACTGGTATTTCTTATTCTTATACCAATTACTTAAATATGAATATGCTTCAGGTCCTTATAATACGATTGGTGCAATTGTTGTTCCAGCTATTGCAGTTGGTGCATTAATGTTAGCGCCATTCTTAGATAGAGGTCCTGAACGTAGACCACTTAAACGCCCGCTGCCAGTAGCATTTATGTTATTAGCATTTGCTTCTATGATTTACTTAACTTGGGAATCAGTAGTTAATCACGACTGGGCTGCAGCTAAAAAGCAAGGTCAAATTGTTAAAGCAGTTGAAATTAATCAAGAAGATCCAGGATACAAAGTATATGCTAAGCAATCTTGTATCAACTGTCATGGTGATAAACTTCAAGGTGGAGCAGGCCCTAATTTAACGAATACAGGTTTGTCTCCAGAAGAAATCGCTAAAATTGCTCATGAAGGTAAAGGCGGTATGCCTGCTGGTCAGTACAAAGGATCAGATGAAGATCTTCAAAAATTAGCTAAATTTATTTCAAGCTTAAAAGCTGAATAATTGTTAGAAGGAAGAGTCAGGAGACTGACTCTTTTTTTCTATGCATATACATAGACGCACAATACTAAAAAAGGTTATAACATATTTAATAAATTTTTTTTAAAGGGGTCAATGATGAATAAATTATCCATGTTTATTTGGAACATATTATCACATAAGGCTTTTCTTTGGATATTGTTGATTGTTAACATTTTAGGGACAATTGGAGGATATATTTGGTATGGTGGACAATTATCTATAACAGAGCCAATCTTTTATATTTTTGTACCAGATAGTCCAACAGCAACTTTGTTTTTCTCTATTGCACTGATTGGATGGATATTCGATAAAAACTGGCGGTTAATAGAAGCGTTAGCACTGATCACATTGGTGAAATATGGACTTTGGGCAGTGGTGATGAATATATTAGCATTATTAGAAATGGGGTCAATTGGTTATCTTGGTTGGATGCTAGTCATTTCTCATTTCGCTATGGCTGTACAAGCAATATTATATATTCCAATGTATGATATAAAAATCACTCATGTAGGTATTGCAGCAATTTGGACGTTGCATAATGATGTGATTGACTATGTTTTTGGTCAAATGCCTATTTATAGTATGCTTGCTCAGTATATGGCGGAAATTGGTTATTTCACATTTTGGTTATCCATTGCTTGTATTACACTAGCATATTTTGTTTCACAGAAACGGTTTTCGTTTGCGAGTAAAAATAATTACCTTTAAAATAAAATTAAGCTAGTAATAGGAGGATGGTATAGTTGTCAATAGCAATGTATATAGTATATTTTCTTGTATTAATGTTGTTACCAATATATGCTCAGCGTAAAGTGATGAAAACGTATCAACGTTATGCAGAAGTTCGTTCCACGTCTGGTATGACAGGTGCAGAAGTAGCTAGAACCATTTTAGATAATAATGGATTAAGTAATGTTCGTGTTGTAGAAACTTCAGGAGTTTTATCCGATCATTATAATCCAGCAAACAAAACAGTAGCACTATCTACAGATAATTATCACAACGCTTCAGTGGCTGGTACAGCGGTTGCAGCACATGAATGTGGACACGCAATACAACATAAGGAAGCCTATGCTTTCTTAACACTTCGTTCAAAATTAGTACCTGCAGCGAACATTTCTTCAAATGTTTCTTGGATTTTCATAATGATTGGTATGCTTAGTTCATCAATGCGATCATTAATGCTTGTTGGTATAATACTTCTTGCGATCGGCGTGCTTTTCCAAATAGTAACGTTACCAGTAGAATTTGATGCATCAAAACGAGCTCTTAACCAAGTTGTTAGTTTAGGCATCATTCGAAATGAAGAAGAACCTCATGCCAGAAAAGTATTAAGTGCAGCAGCTTTAACATATGTAGCAGCAGCAGCAACAGCTGTTATGGAATTGTTACGTTTATTGTTAATTTATACAGGTATGAATAACAGAGATGAATAGAAATACTTATAAGCATTTATGGTTAGTTTGTTCTAATCATAAATGTTTTTTTGAGTTTGTTGTTTTTGGGGAAATGAAAATATGTACATAGTGTAGAAAATAATTAAAAATTTCAGAAAATTATTAACAATTCAATTGGAATATGATATGCTATAAAAAATGATAATACTGCCTAACCTGTTAGAAAGCATCACAGGCTATCTAAATCGCAGGTATCAGCCAGTTGCAAAAGTGTAGCTTTATGCTGCTTTTTTGAGCTGGCTTTTATTATGCAGAAAATCATTTTAGTATCCGGTTATTAGCAAATCATAAGGGGGAATTATTTTGAATACGAAAGAATTAATGAAATGGGATCAACAACATTTTATTCATCCAACTACATCAATTCAAGAACAGCAAGCAAAAGGGGCAAAGGTTATTTTTGAAAAAGGTCAAGGAATCTATCTAACTTCTACAGAAGGTAAAGAATATATTGATGCTATGTCATCATTATGGAATGTCAATATTGGACATGGGCGTAAAGAACTCGGGGAAGCAGCAAAAGAACAAATGGAACAATTAGCATACAGTTCATGTTTTTCTACATTTAGTAATGAACCAGCAATTTTATTAACGAAGAAAATTGCTGAGCTTGCACCACCTAGTTTAAATGCAGTTTTCC
Organism: Rummeliibacillus sp.; assembly: GCA_035554455.1. Classification (GTDB taxonomy): domain Bacteria; phylum Bacillota; class Bacilli; order Bacillales_A; family Planococcaceae; genus Rummeliibacillus. The sequence goes on along the minus strand of DATMJF010000474.1, from coordinate 1,617 downwards.
TAACATCGGGTGGCTCTGAATCAAATGATACAGCGATTAAGCTAATTCGTCATTATTGGCGAATTCTAGGCAAACCAGAAAGAAATAAAATTGTAGCGATGAATCGTGGTTATCACGGAGTATCTGCTGGAGCAACAAGTGCAACAGGTATTCCTGAATTTTGGGATATGGCTGGTGTTACAATGAATGGTTTTGTACATGCCAAATCACCGTATGAAATTGGAACAGCTGCATCTATCCAGTCCATTCGTGAAACGATTGAAAACGAAGGTCCAGAAACAATTGCAGCATTTATGACCGAGCCAATTCAAGGGGCAGGTGGTGTTTTAATTCCTCCAGACGATTTCTTAATCGAAGTTCGTAAGTTGTGTAATGAATATGGCATTTTAATGCATGTCGATGAAGTAATTACAGGTTTTGGACGAACAGGTAAGATGTTTGCAGTAGAGCATTATGGGGTTGAACCTGATTTACTTGCATTCGCAAAAGGCGTAACAAGTGGGTATTTCCCATTGGGTGGAGTACTTGTAAAAGATAGTGTCCATGAAGTATTAAAAGAAAAATCTGTTGGAACATTATTCCATGGATTTACTTATAGTGGTCATCCTACAGGTGCCGCAGTAGCACTTAAGAATATTGAAATTATGGAGCAAGAAGGACTTGTTGAAAATTCATCATTAATGGGCGAACGTTTACTAAAGGGATTCCAAGAAATTAAAGCTGCATCTTCAATAGTTGGGGATGTACGTGCAAAGGGCTTGTTAGGTGCCATTGAGTTTGTCAAAGATCCAGTAACAAATGAACGTTTTGCAAAGGAGTTAGGGGTAGCTCCACGAATCGTTGTAGCATTGCATGAAAAAGGTGTTATCTGTCGTGCAGTAACCTATGAACAAACAGATATTTTATGCTTTTCTCCACCGTTGATTATTACTGCTGAAGAAGTAGATAAAATGATTGCTATTGTAAAAGAAGTTGTACTAGAAATTCAACAACAGTTAACTCAAGAAGTAGCTACAAAATAAGCAAAATGCACTTTCAACAAAGGGGTGATCTAAATGGAAGATCAAAAACTCTTGAAGATTCTTGGTAATCGCGATGTAATGGCTTTAGCATTTGGCGCAATGATTGGTTGGGGATGGGTAGTTACAGCGGGATTGTGGATCACTGGAGCAGGTTCGTTAGGTGCGATTATTTCTTTTTTAATCGGAGGAATTTTAGTTATTTTTATTGGTCTTGCATACGCCGAGCTTGCCTCGGCGATGCCTCTCTCTGGCGGCGAATTGTACTTTAGTTATAAAGCACTTGGAAGACAAATTTCATTTATAGCAACATGGGCAATGGTGCTAGGCTATGTATCAGTTGTAGCGTTCGAGGCAGTTGCGTTACCAACAGTTTTTGAATACGTCATACCAGGTTACAGTATAGGCTATATGTATACAATTGCAGGATGGGATGTTAATTTTACTTGGGTGGCTGTGGGGGTAATTGGCTCCATTATTATGGCATTTATAAATTATCGTGGCATGAAAGTGACAAGTGTAATCATGAGTATTTTAACACTTGTTATTTTAATTTCAGGATTGCTACTTGTGACAGGGAGTTCAATAGCAGGTAATG
>DATMJF010000473.1:0-2216 GCA_035554455.1 Rummeliibacillus sp. | reverse complement strand
TTGAAAAGCAGGCTCTATGTGCTTCACCCATGCTAAGTTCTCAAAAATGTTTGCTAGCAACAGTATCTATCTTTGTTAAAAACTGTCATGGAAAGTTCATTCAAGCTAAAGCGATATTAGACTCGGCTAGTGATATTAATCTTGTCTCTCAATCTTTTGCAGAGACCTTGAATCTGCCCTCTAAGAAAATAAATATGAAAATAAATTGCGTTTGTTCTGCCGAAATATGTTCAAGTCAGTCTTATGATATGCAAATTTTTAACCATTCAAAAAATTGGTCAGAGAAACTGGAACTTGTCGCTGTACCTGTAATTACTGGGAATCTGCCCTCTGTTAACTTAAATGTAAACTCCTTAGCCATTCCTTCTAATATTGTTCTTGCAGACCCAAAGTTTTATATTTCAAGTAAAGTTGACATTTTATTAGGAGCCTCAATTTTCTTTAAATGTTTAAGTGAAGGTAAAATTCATTTGGGAAAAAATCTTCCAATTTTGACAAACACCATTTTCGGGTGGTTAATTGCTGGAGAGGTCCCATCTTTTCATAATCAGATAACTACTGACATCAAATCCTTTTCCGCTTGTATGACAAGTTATGACTGTACAAGTCAACTACTTCAGAAATTCTGGGAAGCCGAAACCCTTCCGGAAAATCGTGTTCTTAGTTTAGAAGAGGAAACTTGTGAAACTTTATTTTCTGAAACAACAACTCGAAATAGTGAGGGCAGATACATTGTCAGACTACCTCGTAAACTAAATGCCCCCTCTCTTGGACATTCCAAAGCTCAAGCACTTAAAAGATTTCATTCCTTAGAAGCTCGCTTAGCTCGTGATTCAGAGCTTCGAATGCAGTATTCAAATTTTTTGAAAGTCTATGAAGATACGGCTCAGATGACAATTCTGCTTGAAGAAACAGCCACTTTATCGGAGACTAAAAATGAATATTTTTTGCCTCATCATCCGGTTTTTAAACCTAACAGCTCAACTACTAAAGTTCGTGTTGTATTTGATGCTTCTGTCAAAACTAGCAACGGAGTCTCTTTAAATGATACTCTCGCTATTGGTCCAGTCATTCAACCAGATTTATTTTCTCAAATAATTAAATTCAGATTTCACAATATCGCTATAATTTCTGACATACAGCAGATGTATCGTCAAGTGCTAATTCACAACGATGATAGGAATTTTCAAAAGATATTTTGGCGTCCCTCCTCTCAGGAAAGCATTAAAATTTACTCCTTAAACACTGTGACATTTGGTACAGCGCCTGCTTCTTTTCTCGCTATTCGCACCATAAAGCAATTAGTTTTAGATGAAGGAAATCAATTTCCAATAGCATCTCGAATGCTCTCTGAAGACCTGTATGTGGATGATTTGGTTTCTGGTTGTAGCACTGTTGAGGAGGCTTATATCGCATTTCAACAGATAACCTGTTTGGCTTCAAGGGGAGGGTTTCAATTTAAAAAATGGGCAAGTAACTCACAGGAATTTTTATCAATGATTCCTGATGATCTAAAAGAAGTCGAAAGCTCTAGAAATTTCGGATTAAGCGATAATTTAGGTGTTCATGCACTAGGATTATTTTGGCAACAGAAACAGGATTCTTTGTATATTCAATTAAACATAAAAGATTTTCTGAATATTGTATGTTTCACTAAGAGAACCTTTTTATCTTGCATTTCTTCACTTTATGATCCCATTGGAATAATAAGTCCTGTAATTATATCTTGCAAAATTCTATTTCAAGAATTATGGCTTCATAATTTAGCATGGGACGACCTGCTGCCTCCTGTAATTCATGATAAATGGATTGAAATTTTTAAATCTCTTTCTGACTTGGCCAATGTATCTATACCACGATGTGTTTGCCCTGGGTTTGATCATAAAAACATTCAAATACATGGGTTTGCCGATAGCAGTAAATCTGCGTTCGGGGCCTGTTTGTATATCAGAACTGTTGACAATTCGGGCAAGATAATAGTAAATTTATTAGTTTCTAAATCTAAGGTTGCCCCTGTACGTCCAATTTCCATTCCTAGATTGGAATTGTCTGCTGCTCTTTTACTTTCAAAATTATTTTCAAAGGTAAATGGGCTTCTTCTTAAACATGTCAATAAGGTTTACTTATGGTCTGACTCAAATGTGGTCTTGGCTTGGTTGAAAACTTCACCGTCTAAACTTAAAACCTATATTGCAAACAGAGTCTCTGAAATTCAA
>DATMJF010000472.1:0-3955 GCA_035554455.1 Rummeliibacillus sp. | reverse complement strand
ACAGAAGAATATTCTTCCTATTTTATCCTAATCAACACGCTTGATACTGTATCTAAGATAAAGTCTGTATAAGTTATATGATAATGTTTGACTCTCCCAGTGAGCACTAAAGATTACTATTGCTTTAGGTCTAATACGTTTACCTAATTCCCCTAGAAATTTCGAATAATCATTTTGAGTAACTGCTAAGTATGGTGAACCATGTCCGATGAATAATGATGGTACCATTTAAAAACTTCCTTTCTAATTGCCCTGTTCTTATGTCACTACGTTCATCATAAACTTTTAGTGTTTAAAAAAGTAGTAAGGAGTTTTACGATTATCTCCCTTGTTCCACTAAAGAGCTAGATTATGAAGTAGCAAAATAAAGGTTAAATGGATATTTATGTTAAAATATAATTACGAAATATTGTAATTAAACGGTGTTGAATGAAAAGGAAACACATTATAAAAATCATGGGGGAAAAAATGCAAAGAGAACACACATACACAGACATTATAAAGCAATTCATTTTGTATGGAGAAAGTGATGAAAATATTCGTGCTGTATTAATTGTAGGTTCGAGAGCAAGGCAAGATAAGCCAGCTGATAAATGGTCAGACCTCGATTTAGTTATCTTTGCAAATAATCCGGATCAATTGCTTTTAAATACAGACTGGATAGAAAGAATTGATCGACCTTATATAACCTTCTTAGAACAAACTGCAGTTGGTGAGGGTAAAGAACGAAGAGTTTTATTTGAAGATGGTTTAGATGTTGACTTTGCTGTACTTCCTTCTAAAAGCATAAACAAGTTTATAAACACAAGTGAAGTGCAAGAAGTACTTTCTCGTGGTAACCGTGTACTAATTGATAAAGATGACATAACAAGAAATCTCATAAATAAAACACCAGTGAATAATTTTATAAAACCAACTTATGATGACCTTATCAATGATATTAATGATTTTTGGTATCATGCCGTTTGGGCAGCGAAGAAACTCTGTCGAGGTGAAATATTAATAGCAAAGTCTGTTTGTGATGGTTATATGAAACAATTACTTATAAAAATGATAAAATTACAATCAAAGATTAAAAACGGTGTACAGTTCGATACGTGGCATGGTTATAGGTTCTTCGAAGAATGGGCAAATCCATATGTTATTGATAAATTTAAAAATGTGTTTTCATATTATGATGAACAGGATATTTGGAGCGCCCTGAAGAATACTATGATTCTTTATAGGGAGATATCAGTTGATGTAAGCACATTACTAAAGTATAAATATCCACATGAAGCTGATAGATTTGCTTCAGATTTTATTGAAAAATTGCAGGTTGAGAGGAAAATGTAACAAACTTAATTTTCAGCAATCGAGCGCGTTTGTTGAACAATAAGTAAGAGGTAGATACATATTAGACATGACTAATATGTATCTACCTCTATCTTTTATGACTTTTTTTACAATTTAAGTCTTGATAATATTTTTTAACTACTTTATTGTCACTCTACAAATTTAAAGATTTTGATTATGCTTCTTTCGCAACAAGTGATCTTTCCTTTGAACGTTTCACATTCATTGCCCATGCTACAACAATTGAAAAGATCAAAACAAACCCTAAATAGCCCATTGCTGGATATACGGCACTCACAAGTTGGATAAAGCCAACAAAACTTAAGGCAAATCCTACTGCACCAATTCCCCATACTGCCCAATTGAAATGCTTACTTTTTGCTGGCACAATACGTACTGTAAATGCATAAAGCATACCAACAGCTGTATTGTAAATCATACCCAGTAAAGCAATCGACATTAGTACACCAAGAATTGGTGATATTTTTGTTGCTAGTACGAGCATTGGCATATCAGTACCACCAACTTGATTGATTTTTGTGAATATTGCGACATTTATAAGCAAAATAAGAAGGCCTAAACCTACACCACCTAGAATCCCGCCTCGTTTCGCTACTTTTTCATCTTTTTCAAGTCCACCCATAACCGTTAGCATCGATGCTCCTGCCGCAATATTATAGGATACATATAGTAGTCCTCCCAAAATCCAATTGGAAGCTCCTGAATTTTGTTGTTTTGCCAAATGATCCATCTGAGCAGCAGTTAAATCCGTTGTGAAAATGGAATAACCTGCAATGATCACAACTAATAACATTAAGAAGGGAGTTATGGCACTGATCAACCCTATAATCTTTTGAACATTAAACATCAATGTCAATATAGTCACAACTAACATTGCTAAACTACCATACATTGCAGGAATACCAAACTGATTTTCAAATATTGAGCCCGCACCTGCAAACATAACTACTGCTACACCAAACAGGAAGAAGGTGATAACAAAATCAACTGCAGCCCCTAAATACTTTCCGCAAATTTGGTAGACCACTTCTTTATGGGAAGTCGCTTTTAAACGACTCCCTAAGGTTGTTAAATTCATTCCTAAAAAGGCAAATAATACGGTTGCAATCGCAGTACCTGCAATCCCCCACCAACCGAAGCTAGTGAAAAATTGCAAAATTTCTTGTCCTGATGCAAAACCTGCACCTACTATAACACCGATAAATGCACCGGCCATTTCAATACTTTTTTTCATTGAACCACCTCTTGATTTGTTAAATTATATACTTTTTTCTTCACAGTGAAGTTTTCGATTAAATCTAGATTTGGCTCATAACCAATTCCTGGTTCACTTGGTACCGAAATATAACCATTTTCTACTGTTACTTCTGGATTAATAATATCTTGATCCCAATATCGCTCTGAGCCTGCAGTATCACCTGGCATGATAAAATTTGATAATGTTGTAAGAGCTACATTATGTGCACGGCCAATGCCTGACTCTAACATACCACCACACCATACAGGAATCCCTTTTGATTCACAGTAATCATGGATTTTCTTCGATTCTGTTAAACCACCTACGCGACCAATTTTAATATTAATAATTCCACAGCTGCCTAATTCGATAGCTTTACGTGCATCTTCTAAAGAATGGATACTTTCATCTAAACAAATAGGTGTTTTCAATTGTTTTTGTAATGTCGCATGATCAATGATATCGTCTGAAGCAAGGGGTTGTTCAATCATAGTTAAATTAAATTCATCTAGTTGTTTTAATAAATCTGTATCTTCTAAACGATAAGCTGAATTGGCATCTGCCATTAATGGTACTTCAGGGAAACGCTCACGAATTGCACGGATGACATCAACGTCCCAACCAGGTTTAATTTTCACTTTAATGCGTTTATAGCCTTCGTTTACATATTCATCTACTAATGCTAGTAATTCATCCACTGAATTTTGAATCCCGATACTAATACCAACTTCAATTTTCTTTTTGTCGCCACCTAGTGCTGAAGCTAAAGTTTGGTTAGTACGTTTGGCTAATAAATCCCAAACAGCTCCTTCAAGAGTCGATTTAGCCATATTATTTTTTCGAATAGATGCAAATAAATCATTGATCTTATCCGGATGTTCAATTTCTTTCCCTTTTACAAGTGGAATGAGGAAGTCTTCAAGCATAATCCAGTTTGTTTTATATGTTTCTTCATTGTACCAAGGGGAATCAAATGCAACTGATTCTCCCCATCCTTTATTTCCGTATTCATCGGTCGCTTCTAATAGAAGAAACTCTTTATCATAGAATGTGCCGAAGCTTGTTGTAAATGGTGCTTTCATTTTCATTTTCATTTGACGGATTGTAATTTCTTGAATTTTCATTTATAAAAATCCTCCCTATTGTGGAATATTGACGGTATTCTTTTTAACGACTAAATAGTGATGAACCGGTTTATCATTTGATTTGACTAATTCGATTGCTACATAGCCTGCATGGAATAATGCTATAAACATTTTACGTGTTTTCATACGCCAATCAATAGCTAAGTTCAAGTCTTGCTCTTTCAATGAAGTAATATCTGCTGGTACTGGTACCAAATAAGCTGTTTCTTTAAAATCA
>DATMJF010000471.1:0-6525 GCA_035554455.1 Rummeliibacillus sp. | reverse complement strand
TTCAGAATATAGATGCGGGATTTATATAGTAAAGTTCTTTTTATTGAATTAACATTAAATTAGCATTTAAAAACCCACTCATTAAACTGTGAATTTTGTTCTTGAAGTTGCCAACCTGACTTGTAGAAGTATTCATTGAATTCTGATTCAATAGGGCATAATGCAAGGATTGGTAAGTCATTTATAGTTTTTAACATCTTTTTTAACAACCCCTGCCGACGAAAATTCTCGCTTGTAGCAAATTGATATAGCGAGATGGTTTTTGATGTTTTTTTTCTGTAAAATCGAAAAGCTCCTACTACTTGACCATCGAATATCGCCACTATCATTTGTTTTCTTCTTACAGCTGCTTTAATTCCGAGAGGGCATAAAAACTCTTCAGAATAAATCCCATTGTTATTACGATCTAAATTATGTTTGAAGAAAGACAAGACTTGAGGTGTATGGGTTATTTCAGCTAATGCTATCTGCAACTTTCTCACTCCCCTTAACAAAAAATTCGTTTCTTAAGAAATAAGGGATTTATATATTTCTCCTATAATCCCTTCCATTTGATGAACACCCAATTCTGCATTCGTCATGATGACCGCACCTTTCTCTAAATATGGAAACGCCACCATCATACATTGAAAGCCTACTCCCCAACCAAGTGATGTAATTTCAAGTTCTTTTTCTGAACCACTTAAAAATACGCCTAGCCCGATCCCGTTCTTTCCTAACTGTGGAGTTATCATTTCTTTTGCTATACTTGCAGAAATCCCAATCTTGCTTTCCCCTTTTAAAGCATTCATTAATTCAAGGACCAATTGGGCTAGTTCTGAAGTAGTTGTCCATAGTCCAGAAGCTGATGGGTAAGGGTACATAGGATATCCTCCATTTACTAATTCACCATTCTTGTTATGACCACAAGAAAATTCTTCTCTATTCGTTACTGATATTTCCGTGCAGAATATGCTTTTTTTCATTTTTAAGGGTTTAAATATTAGTTCGTTCATTATTTGCTGATAAGGTTTTTCTGTCACATCTTCTATTAGTTGTTGGATAATACAAAAACCAGCATCTGAATAGTGGAATTCAATCTCAGGCTCACACTTCACATCAATTGATTCTTTACAATAAGTGGTTTTCCCCTCTAATAGTTCAACCACTGAAGGAATCCCTATAATCGAATTAAGTTCAGCAAAACTATCTTCTGGATCTACAATTCCAGATTGATGACTAAGCAAGTTTCGTAATGTAACTCTTTTATTTTTAGTTAAATCATTATCAGGAACTTTCCACGATACAAGTCTTTTGTTTACATCCTCATCTAAATCAAGAATACCTTGATCTGTTAACTTCATAACGAGCATTCCTGTTAGGAATTTGCTGATTGAACAAGCACTGAAAATAGAATTTCTGTTAACTTTTTTATCGCTTCCTACCTCTAGCAAACCGTAATTTTCTGTACCACTGATTTCACCATTATCAATTAAGGTAATACTTAAACCTGGTACTTTATAATGCTTCATACGCTCGATCATGTCTATATTTTTTAATATCATATGTTCCCCCTAATGTAGTAACTTTAATAGAATTATAACACGAACGTATATTCTTATGTATATATTTGGATGATGAATTTAATTTTTATTTTTTTGAAATTTAATGAATCAATTTCATATATCCATTTTCGATTTTTATATACGAACAATTCAATACATTAGCTTTCCATATTCAGATTTGGATGTTCCGCTGCAGACGGCGCTTTCCACGGGCTTGGCTTCAATCGCCTCGGGCCAACAAGATGTTGGTCACGAAGCCGTTGCCACAGAACGTGGCGTTCTTAGGCTTTGTTCTTTAAAATCGTTCCTGCGGGGCTTTCAGCTCTTTTCCCTTAGGAGTCGCCATCTTCCACTCCATAGATAATCTTCTAATTGATATGACATATAACAATGCCCATTTAATGTTCATGTTTTTTTTGAATTATGAATTTGATTAAAACACCAAAATTATCAAGAAATTTAATTTATACGATAACAAAAAAGATGCTAAATCATATATGATTTAGCATCTTTTTTGTATTACTATTCGTTGTTTTCTCTTTCAATACTAAACCCATTTTACGCAGCAGCAGTATTCTTCTTTTTGTTTGATTCACTTTTAATCATCGTGCTATTAATCACAAGAGCCAGTAAAGCACATACAAACATAACGATTGCCATCGGTAGTGCCGTATATTCCCCAGCAATCCCAACTAACGGAGATACAATCGATCCACCCACAAATGGTATTAAACCAAGCATCGCAGAAGCACTTCCAGCATGTTGACCTTGGTTTTGCATGCCGAGTGAAAAACCTGTTGGCCCTACAAGACCAACACTAGAGACAGTGATAAAGAAACCTAATAAAATCATAACAAGTGGCCATTTAAAGATCGCAACTAAGAGCAATAGTAGGCATCCAATCATTGCTTGCCAAACCCCGAATTTAAATATAGTTCGTTCATCATATTTCCCAACTAAGCGTCCTGTCAGTTGTGTCATCAGTACGATGCCAAGGCCATTTAGTGCAAATGAAGCTGAAAACCATTGTGGTGTTAAACCATACATCTTTTGTAAGACAAACGGTGAAGCAGCGATGTATCCGAACATACTCGTTAAAATGAAAGATTGTGTTAAAGAATATCCCATAAATTCTTTATCTTTAATAATGATAGGAAATGCTTTAAATGGTGTAAAAAAGTTTCCACTGGTCCTCTCCTGAAGATGTAATGTTTCAGGAAGTTGCCAAAGTACACCAATCAGTAAAAGTGTACCACCAAGCGAAAGTGTGTAGAAAATAAAATGCCAATCCCCAATTGCCAATAAGAATCCACCCAAAAGTGGTGCAGCAATTGGTGCAATACCATTCACTAAACCAAGGATTGTCATAAATTTCGTTAGCTCTTTGCCACTGTACAGATCACGCGCAGCAGCTTTTGCAATCACAATTCCAGCAGCACCTGTGAAACCTTGCATAAATCGTAAAATAAGATGGATCACAATTGAACTGGTCAAGCCACAAAGAAATGACGCAAGCGTAAACAAAATAAGTGCACTAATTAAAGGTTTTTTCCGTCCCGAAAGATCACTCAGTGGACCGAAAAATAATTGACCAATTGCAAGCCCGATAAAGCAAGCGGTCATACTAAATTGAGTAACTGATGTTGATGTATGTAAGTCATTAGCAACCATAGGTAAAGCGGGTAAATATAAATCCATACAGAGTGGACCAAAGGCAGTTAATGAACCTAAAATGATCACAACCCAAAAAGTAGTCTTTTTTTCTATCGCAATTGTGGTACTCATATAATCTCCTTTCATTTTTTCATATATCCATAGTGTATAAAGCTTAATGGATATTGTCTAGATGATTAAGATTATTTTTGATTTCAAACTGAGTCAATATCATAAATGCTTTTAGTATTCCGCTCCAGATGGCGCTTTCCGCGGGCGAGCGTTGAGCCTCCTCGGAAGCCCGTACCGTGCTTCACTGCGGGGTCTCACCTGTCTCGCTTTCCCGCAAGAGTCGCCATCTTCCGCTTCATAGATAATGTTCTAATAAATATGGCATATAGCAATGGCCCATTTAATGTTCGTGTTTATTATCAAATCTTTGAATTATGAAATTAATCAACTAACTAATCTATAAAATAATCTCGTTCAACTTTGGAAATTCTGACATGATAATTCTGATACCATTCTTCCTTTCCCCTTTTCTGAGCAATTTCATGTGATGCATTGTTTTTCCAATTCTTTATTGCTTCAAGTGAATCCCAATAGGAGACGGTAATTCCTAATTCATTATCCCTTGCACTTTCAATACCTAAGAACCCTTCTTGTTTTGTTGCCAGTTCTTCCATTCTTTTCGCCATTTCAGCATATCCATTGTCTGCTTCTTCACGTTGTGAAGTAAATATAACCGCATAATACGGTGGTTCCGGCGTTTTAGCTGTTAAATTCATAAATAACACTCCCTACTATTTAATGTAATTTAATTTCACTTGCTTTATTTGGATCAATCTACCCTTTAATTATACGAAAATTCACATCCAAATAAAGAAGAATCCTATTTTATAAATTTTTATATCCTAGAGAAAAAAATAATAAAAAAACTTAATAAAATTGTTATGAAATAAATTCAATTCTCTTAATAATCATGTATAATAACTCGTAGTATATCGAAATGAGGCGAATGACAACATGCATAGTTTAGCAAAAGAATTAAATGAAACTATTCAACAAGAAAATCCTTATGTATATGACATGCTATCTGGTTTAGCAAAAGAAATGTATTTCCCGAAAGAGGGTATTTTAAGTCAATCAGCAGAAGCTGGGAAAAAAGCGAACAAGTACAACGCTACAATCGGCACAGCTTTAGAAAATGGTAAACCAATGCACTTAAAAGTTATTCAAGACACTTTATCTGCATATGAACCTTCTGATTTATACTTATATGCACCACCAGCGGGTAAACCCGCACTTCGTAAAGAATGGCGTAAAAAAATGCTTGCTGAAAGCCCTTCATTAGAAGGCAAAACTTTTAGTAATCCAATCGTTACAAATGCTTTAACTCATGGTTTAAGTATTGCTGCTGATTTGTTTGCAAATGAAGGTGACGCATTAATCATTCCAGATAAGAACTGGGAAAACTATGACATGGTATTCGGTATCCGTCGCCATGCGCATACTGTAACATATCCACTTTATAATGCTGATAACAAATTTAATGCAGAAGGTCTTCGTCAAGCCATCCTTAGTCAAAAAGACAAAGGAAAAGCAATTGTATTATTAAACTTCCCGAACAATCCAACTGGTTACACACCAGGTGCTGAAGAAGGTGCAGCAATCGTAAATGCGATTACTGATGCTGCTAATGCTGGTATCAATGTGGTGGCGATTACTGATGATGCATACTACTCATTGTTCTTTGAAGATTCTTTACATGAATCATTATTTGGTGCATTAAGTAATGTTCACGAACGTGTACTTGCAGTGAAAGTCGATGGAGCAACGAAAGAAGAATATGTTTGGGGATTCCGTGTTGGTTTCATCACTTATGGTAATACAAGTGAAGCCTTGTTAGCTGCTCTTGAAGAAAAAACAATAGGAATTATCCGTGCAACAATCTCAAGTGGACCACATCCATCACAAACATTCTTACTACATGCACTTCAAAGTCCTGAATTTGAAGTACAAAAACTAGAAAAATTCAACATCATGAAAGGCCGTGCAAACAAAGTAAAAGCGGTTCTTGAAAACTCTGAATTCGAAAATGTTTGGGATTACTACCCATTTAACTCAGGATACTTTATGTGTTTAAAGCTAAAAACTGTTGACGCTGACAAATTACGTCTTCACCTTTTAGACGAATATGGCGTTGGTACAATCGCACTAAGCGACACGGATCTACGTGTAGCCTTCTCTTGTATCGAAGAAGAAAGTATCGAAGAATTATTCGAATTAATTTATAAAGGTGTTAAAGATTTAGAAGCATAAATCTAATATTAAAAAGGCTGATAAGCATATGCTAATCAGCCTTTTTTTGTGCAATTTCCCAACTAACATAGAAACTTCCTGAAACTTCAGCTCCAGTAACCACAGCTCTATAAACTCCCGTTTTCTTGACTTCAAACTTTGATTGATCATCATCAATTAGCTGAGTGTCTACATAGCGATTTTTATCATCTTTAATATGAAAGCCGTGTCCTCCACCGTTTTCAGAATGAAACTGTTGCGTAATTTTTACGGTTTGACCTTTCTTTACATCAATTGGAATTTCGTATTGTCCATTAAAATAACTAAAAGAAGCTGCGTAGGAATTTTCATTTTGTATACTTTCCCAGTTCTTTTTAATAGTATAATCTTTAGACATGATGATGAATAAACCAATAGGAACAAGGAATGCAAATATATATTTAAAAATCTTCGAATAGTTAAAAATAAATGTTCCCAGAAAAAAAATTAATGCACAAAACGCTCCAACAATTCCAGCCAAAATAGCATAAACTAAAAATTCCAAATTAAGAAAATCGGCTGAAATAATATTTACTATAAATCCCAAGATAAGAAAAATACCAAATCCAGCAATTGCATAATATCCAATTATCGTTTTTATTTTTGTAACTGCGTATTTCTTGATTAACCAATCAATAAACATGGAAACTAAAATACCATAACCATAAACAAAAGCCCATAGAATTTTATTCAAAACTCCTTCAACAGTTTGAAACATTTTCATATCTGATCCAAAGAATGCAAATAAGAAGAAGAAAAAAAACAAAAATCCTGCCGCTGCTAATTTAAGGATGATATAAGAAACAATTTGTTTAATATTAATTATTCTGGACAACTCCTGTTCATTGCACATAAATAACCGATTAATGCCACAATATCATATATTTTATACTCTTTATAACTATCACTAAAGTATCAAACATTATTCTTATATTTTAACAAAATCCCCCAAATTAAGAAGTAATATAATAGAACAACATTGAAAGCA
>DATMJF010000470.1:0-9077 GCA_035554455.1 Rummeliibacillus sp. | reverse complement strand
GGTCAATCACTTCAACTTCTATGCCTTCTTCTGCTAATTTGTCTGCTACTTCTAAACCGACATATAGCATTTTTCCAATCGTCACGATTGATAAATCAGAACCAACACGTTCGATATGTGCTTTTCCAATTTCTACTTTGTAATATTCCTCTGGCACTTCACCTTTAAGTCCATAAAGTGTTTTATCTTCTGAATAAATGACAATATTATTATCTTCTATAGCAGAAAGTAGTAACCCTTTTGCTGTATAAGGGTTAGATGGCACAACTACTTTGACACCTGGAATCGCACCAAACATTCCATATAAAGATTGAGAGTGTTGAGCTGCTGCACTTGCACCTGCACCATGTGTTGTACGGATGGTTAGTGGAATTTGTGCTTTTCCCCCAAACATATAACGCATTTTAGAGCCCTGACATAAAATCATATCTAAGCAGAAACCGATGAAATCATTGAACATTAATTCAGCAACTGGACGTAATCCCGTTGCCGCTGCACCAACTGCAGCACCGATATAACCATTCTCTGAAATCGGTGTGTCAATCACTCGTTCACGACCAAATTGTTGGACAAGGCCTTTTGTAACACCAAATACGCCGCCCCATGCGTCCTCATTTTCAAAACCATCAACTTTTGCTCCACCAGCAATATCTTCGCCCATTAATATAACCTTTTCATCATTTGTCATCGCTGTTTGCATTGCCTCGTTAATCGCTTGCATCATTGTGATTTTTCTTGTCATGATCTGTACACTCCTTTTTTATTAGTCTGCGAATACGTCTGTTAACAAAGATTCAGGTTTTGGAACTGGACTGTTTTGTGCAAATTCCACTGCTTCTTCAATCGTTTTTACGGACTTCTTCTCAATAGCAGTTGCTTGTTTTTTTGTTAATAAGCTATTTTCAATAGCATATTGTTTAAACAAGTTTAATGGGTCTTTATCCACTGGATGTAATTTCTTTTCATCTATTGTTTTATATTTTTGTTCGTCGCCTTCAAAATGACCATAGTTACGATACGTAACGCATTCAATTAACGTTGGTCCACCACCAGCGCGAGCACGATCAATCGCTTCTTTTGAAGCTGCATAGACAGCCGCTAAGTCATTCCCATCCACTCTAATTCCAGGAATATCATACGCTCTTGCTCTATCAGCGATTGTTTTTGAAGCACTGGAATAACGAATTGGGGTCGCTTCAGCAAAACCGTTATTTTCACAAACAAAGACTACTGGTAGATTCATAGAGGCAGCCATGTTAATACCTTCATGGAATGTCCCTTCGTTTGATGCACCATCTCCAAAGAAGCAGACAGCAACACTTTGATTATTCAGATATTTACTTGTAATCCCTGCTCCAACAGCAATTGGGAATCCACCACCAACGATACCATTCGCTCCAAGCATCCCCTTATCTACGTCCGCAATATGCATAGAACCGCCTTTCCCTTTACATAGGCCATCTTCGCGACCATAGATTTCTGCCATCATGCCATTAATATCGCACCCTTTTGCGATACAATGACCATGACCGCGGTGTGTTGAAGTGATGTAATCGGCATCTGTTAGATTTGCACAAACACCTGTTGCAATTGCTTCTTCACCTGCATATAAATGTACGAAACCAGGGATTAGTCCAGCTGAGAAATGCTTATGCAATGTATTTTCGAAGTTTCGAATATTGTGCATTGTTTCATAAGCCCATAATGCCTTTTCTTCTGTTAACTGTACTTCTTGTAATGCTTTGTTTGTTGTCATCCTGAATTCCTCCTTTTATTGTTCAATCTATGCATGAATCGCTGTGCCTAATAAAGCATCTGCGGTTTCGCCAATTTGTTCAGAAATACTTGGATGCGGGAAAATGACATCGGACAATTCATGTATTGTCCCTTCTGCTCCATATGTTGCTAAAATAGAGTTCATCATTTCCGTAGCGCCTTCTCCCACAACGATTGCTCCTAATATTTCGCCAAATTCTTGGTCTACAATCAATTTGATAAAGCCCTCTATGTTTCCTTCAGCCATTGCTTTTCCATTTGTTGAGAGTGGCACCTTTTTCACTTTTACATGTTTGTATCCTGCAGTTATCGCTTGTTCTTCAGAGTATCCAAAGGAAGCAATTTCTGGAATTGTATAGACGCAGCGTGGAATACTTTGCTGCTTCACGATTTCACCTTGTCCACTATGGATATAATCCACTGCATGTAATCCTTCTGCTGATGCTGCATGGGCTAGCTGGTAACCCCCAATTAAGTCACCAATCGCAAAAATATGATTTTGCGATGTTTCATAATGATGATTTACTTTCACAAATTTCCCATCCATCTTTAAATCTAAGGATTCAGCAATTTCAATATTTGGCTGTCTTCCAGTTGCAACAAGCAAATTGGTATATTCAACTGTATCGTTATCTAACACTACTTCATTTTTGCGTACGGATTGGATCTTCACATTTGTTTTATATTTAATGCCAATTTTATTCATTTTGGCTTTAATAACATTTCTTGCATCAACGTCTTCTGTTAGTAAAATATCTGGTGCTACCTCTAAAATCGTTACATCTGTTCCTAAAGGTGCAAGGCTAAATGCCAACTCTACAGCAATGACACCTCCACCGATTATCACCAATTTTTTTGGTAGTTCCTCTAAATCAAAAAATGTATCCGTTGTTTCATAGTTGATATTCTGTAATCCATCAATTGGTGGAACAAATGGTTTACTGCCAGTTGCTAGAATAATATCTTTTGAGTAAAAACTTTTCCCAGCTACATAAACAGTATTTCTTTGATCAACCTTTGCTTCACCTTCAATAAAAGTGATGGTATTCTTTTTAATCAATCCATGAACACCTTGTATGAGGCTATTAACTACTTGGTCTTTTCTCTTTTTTAGCTGTCTAAAGTTAATCGTTTCAACATTCGTTTCAATTCCCCAAGCATTTGCTTTTTGAATATCTAAAGCAAGATGGCTATGTTTCAACATGACTTTTGATGGGATACAACCAACGTTTAAGCATGTTCCACCTACTTTTTTTCTTTCGATTAGTGCAACAGACAAGCCCAACTGAGCTGCATGAATTGCTGCTACATAACCTCCAGGGCCTGCACCAATAATTGTAAGATCAAAACTTTTCATTTATGCATCACCTCATCTTGATTGATGGTACCGTTTACATTATCAAATTACCATATAAGCGAAACTATAACAATAAATGACTGAAAACTTCCATTTTTTCGACAATAAAATTACTTATTTTGTACATATGTCGAATTTGAAGTTCCTACTCAAAAATATTTACGTTTGAAATAATTTACTTACCACGTGAATTTTTGTAAAATCTTAATAACATAAAGGAGAAGATGATGATGATTTTAAAGAAAACAGTAGTCACAGAGGAGCTAAATGGTGTTCAAAGTATTAATGGTACTTTGTCATTTCAAGGGGTTACTTTGAATGTGTTTTGTTATGTAACGGATGGGGTACTTATTGATACTGGTGGAAAAAGTTTACATAAACAGTTTGCATCCTTTTTACTCGAACAGGATTATGATCAGGCTTGGATTACACATCATCATGAGGACCATACTGGCGGTGCAGCTTTTATAATGGAAACTCGAAATGTTCCAGTTTTTATTCATAAAATGTCAATTAAAGCAGCTGAAGATAAAGTTGATTATCCTCTTTATCGTCAACTCTTTTGGGGTAGACGAAAAGCATTTAATCCTCTACCCATTTCGAATAAGATGAATTCACGAAATGCTACCTGGGATATTATTGAAACGCCTGGTCATTCAGATGATCATCTCGCCTTTTTAAATCGTCAAACCGGTCAACTTTTTACTGGTGATTTATATGTCAGTCCGAAAACAAAAGTAATTATGAAATCTGAAAGTATTCCAACGATTATTGAATCATTGGAGCGTATTCTGACATATGATTTTGGCGACGTTTTTTGTCAACACGCTGGTATGCTAAAAGACGGTCGTGAAATGCTGACTCAAAAGAAACATTATTTAGAGGAACTCCAACATCAAGTTCTAAAGCTTCATAGTGAGGGCTATTCGAATAAAGAAATTCAACAGCAACTCTTTCCAAGAAAATATCCAATTACAACGTTTTCTTCTGGCGATTGGGATTCGCTTCATATTATTGAGTCTGTGTTGTTCAATGCAAATTAAAACGATTCCTTTTTAGGGAATCGTTTCTGCTATTTATGAATATTTCTCAACCTATCGCATTTCAAATACTTTTCGATACTCTTCATATTTATTTTTCCACAGTTCATCATCTACTATTTCACCTGTTTCTTCAGCTAGATGGCGAATTTTTTCAATACAAAAATACCAGCCAGCTAAATCCTTTGGTGTATGTTTAACAATTTCATTTAGCGTTTCATAGAACACTAGCTCCGTAATACCATCCTTCTCGATCAATTGAAAATCCACGGTATTTCCTGCCCATTCAAAACCGATCAATTTCTTGTTTTCCTTTCGAAAAACATGTAACTTCATATCCATATTTCCATCGAACCATCGGTAATAGCCGAGGTCCCCATCCTCATGATAGCTCATTTCAGGAAACCATTTTTTGATTTCATCATTATTTGTTAATTCGGTCCAAACTTTTTCTGGCCGAGCATTAATCTCTTCCTTAATTTCAAATTTCAATTTCCCCATCAGATTATCCCTCCAACTTCTTTTCTTCTTTTCTTCTTTCATTCCATCCTACTTGAAAAAATATGGATAAAGCAAATATGATTTTAAATAAAGTAGTTTATTCTTAGTTAATTGATAAGTTTTTAGTGTTTTAATACTCAAACCTGTTATAATAATAAAAAACATGTTAAAGGAAGTATTCAAATGGCGAAGAAAATCTATATTTTACATGAAAATAATGAATGGACAAATCACCTTGTGAAACGTCTTGAAGAACTTAATTTACCCTACGAGAGCTGGCATTTAGATGAAGGTATAGTCAACCTTACAGAAGTACCACCAGAGGGTATTTTCTACAATCGCATGAGTGCTTCATCTCATACACGTGATCATCGTTATGCTCCTGAGCTTACAGGCGCCGTTATTGATTGGTTGGAATTTCACGGACGTAAAGTGTTAAACGGTAGCAATGCCCTACGCTTAGAATTAAGCAAAGTAAAACAATATACACAACTAGAACGATTTGGTATTCAAACACCAAAAACGGTTGCAGCCGTTGGTAAGGAAAACATTTTAGAAGCTGCTAAATCACTAAACATGACACCATTTATCACTAAGCATAATCGTGCTGGTAAAGGTCTTGGCGTGCAATTATTTTACTCACTTGAAGCATTAGCGGAATATGTAAACGGTCCAAACTATGAAGAACCAGTTGATGGCATTACTTTGATCCAACAATATGTTAAATCTCCTGAATCTTTTATCACACGTGTTGAATTTGTCGGTGGTAAAAATATTTATTCTGTAAGCGTGGATACTTCTGAAGGCTTTGAACTATGCCCCGCGGATGCTTGTCAAATTGGTGACCTATTCTGCCCTGCAGGTGAACAACCACAAATGAGAGAAAAATTCGAAATCGTTGAAAATCCTCGTAAAGATCTTATCAATAAATATGGAAAATTCCTTGCTGCAAACGGTATTGACGTTGCAGGTATTGAATTTATCGTAGATGAAAATGGAACAGCTTATACGTATGACGTGAATACAAATACGAACTACAATAGTGATGCTGAAGAAAAGGCGCAACGATTCGGTATGCTTGAGCTAGCTAAACTTCTTGGAAGTGAATTAGAAAAGCTATAAAAAAGAAAAAGGTTGGGGCTATCGCGAAAGTGACTTAGTAACTCAACTTATGACAGGTTATTTACTTGAATTGTAAATTTCTAATCTTTTATCTACTAGCCCCCACTAAGCGCACAAACCGTATGAGCCAACTGAGTTGTTGTCTCACACGGTTCGTTATCGCGCTTAATGCAAGGCGGGGGCCAATTTAATTTTTTCCTATTTGAGTCAATTTCATAAATACTTTTCTAGTTTAAATTTTTTCTGAATATACAATTTAATAATTCGAATAATATTTTATTCATAGTATTACATATTATGGCGCTGCAGATGGCGCTTTCCGCGGGCGAGCGGTGAGCCTCCTCGTTCGCTTCGCTACCTGCGGGGTCTCACCTGTCTCGCTTTCCCGCAGGAGTCGCCATCTTCCGCTTCTTAGACAACGTTCTAATAGATATGGCATATGACAATGGTCCATATTTAATGTTCGTGTTTTTCAACAAAACTTTGAATTATGAAATTGACTCATTTAGGTCATTTTAGACTTCCCCACCGTATTTATTTAAACATTTTAATCATACAATTATTTTTCAATCACACCACATGCAATTCTTGCTCCTGAATTTCCACTTGGATCTGTTTTGTAATCATCTTTGTCTGCATGAACTATAAAGGCACTTCCATTTGAATCAAAAAGTGAATTAGCTACTCCCGTTTTTAAAGAAAAGGCTTTCGTTGTAAATTCCACATCTACCTTGCCATCCTTATCCACTTGTAAATTCGGCAAATCTCCTAAATGATAGCCCTTAGGATTATAATAGCCATGCTCCTTATGTGTTGGATTATAATGAGCACCTGCTGTTTCAAATTTTGGTTTTTCACATATTCCTACTTCATGAATATGGATGCCATGTTCACCAGGTGGTAGATCGTGTAATTTCAAACTAATTTTCACACCATTCTCATCTTCGGACATATCAGCTGTACCTATATCTTTACCATCAGAATTTATAAATTTAGCAGTAGCACTTGTACTCTTTTCACCATTTACTGGCGCCATTACTTTTTTCTCCTTTGAGGATGAACAACCAGCTACTAAACATAATGTCGCTACTATTAATATGAACTTTTTCATCTGACAACACTCCTTTATGTCAGAATGTGCAAATTTGAGCACATTTAATCAGAACAAAAGGAAAATCAATTTACAGATTACCTACTCACAAATTGATTTTTTAAATCTGCTATAACATGAAGTGGAATCAGCTTCGCTTTCCGCGGGCGAACCGACGAGCCTCCTCGCTGTGCTCCTTTTTGTTAAACATTGAATTATGAAATTGATTCGGTTAATTACATTTTTTAAAAATTCAACTTTCTTGTTAACGAATATTCATATACACTTTTTATATACTGAGGTATAGGAGGAGATGTATTAAATGAAAATCACAACGTTTATTGGCAGCTCGAGAGAAAATGGAAATACTGAAATCTTAACGGATATTCTCACAGAGGATATACAGCATACTAAAATTTATTTAAGAGATTTAAACATAAAACCGATTCACGATTTACGACATGATGTGAATGGTTTCCGACCTGTTAATGATGATTATGATCAAATCATTGAAGCCCTTTTGGAAAGTGATTTGCTCATTTTTTCAACACCTGTGTACTGGTATACAATGTCCGGATTAATGAAAAATATGGTTGATCGAATAAGCCAAGCAATTCGAGATGAACGGTATCCACAATTAAGAGAGCAATTAAAAGCAAAAAATGCCATCGTAGTAACCGTTGGTGGTGATGCTCCCTATATTAAAGGACTTCCACTCATTCAGCAGTTTAAATATACATTCGATTTCTTAAATATGAATTTTCCTGCATATATCATTGGAGAAGGTCATCGCCCAGGAGATATTTCTCAGGATAAACAAGCTATAGCACAAGCCGAATTATTAAATGAAAAATTGAAAGAAGTGGTTGTCACTGGTTCATTTTAAGTGATTTCTAATTTGAAATGGTGATGTTGAGCTTTTATTAAAAAGTTAAATCAAATTGACGGTAAAAAAAGAGTTGAATTGAATATGTACCAGGCAGCCATCTGCGGTTTGCGTGCACAAAAAAAGTGCAAGACTTTATACATTAACAATACATAAAGTCTGCACTTTTTAATTTTGAAACATTTAATTATTAATTTTCATATCGTCCATTTTAACAACTATTTCTAAGGTTTCGTCTTATGTTCTATTGATTGCTTTCGATGTATTAGTCAAAAAGTTTCTAGAATACATCCAGTTATCTGGAATTTTATCCAAATAAAGAAGAGGTGCATTCTTAATCGAATGCACCCCTTCTTTATTGAATTTTTTATGTTTAACTACCCATTTCCTTACTTCCACTTAGCTTAAGTATTGACTAAATCATTTTCAACAATGCGTCTTCCCCAATCATTCCCTTTGTAATTCCAAGTTCTTCTGCTTCATACGTAACAGATTCTAGCGGCGCGTGTAACAAATCGTCAATTGTTTTTACACCAACAGCCCGGCCTGCAATGATTTTGCGATCCGCTAATCGCGTATTCAAAAGTACCACATCTAAAGCCCCGCACATAATATAGCCCTTATCATTTGAGATTGTTAGCAACGTCGTCTTAGGTAAAAAAACAGAAACCGCGGTAAACGAATGCCCTTGAATAATTAATGTCTCTGTAGAAACCATTCCTTATCCCTCCTCCATATATACATATGGAATTAAGCGATAAGTGGTTCGAGAAATTTGATTTACTGAAAAAATTACAATTTATAGAGTCGCTATAACTATAAGTTTAAGAAATTGTATCCTGTAAATTATTGTGAAAACCTATCTGAGTCAATTTCATAAGTGCATTTCCAGTTAAAAAATACAAATATTTTCTAAATAGACAATTCAATAATTCGGATAAGATTTCATTTCTAGTATTTACTTAGTATGCCGCTCCAGATGGCGCTTTCGTGCTAAGCGATCGTTAAGCCTCCTCGGATGCTAAAAACATTGTGCTCCTGCATCGCTTCGCTAGCTTCATCGCAGGACTATGAATGAACTTCAGTGAATTAACACCGCACGAAGAAAATGCGAATGCATTTTCGAGGACTCGCCATCTTCCGCTTCATAGACAATGATCTAATAGATATGGCATATAACAATGGCCAATTTAATGTTCGTGTTTATTATCAAATCTTTGAATTATGAAATTGATTCATTTACATCTTTCTGGTAAAAATGCTCATCATAGGATTTCTTTTTTAAGTTGAATACTATTTGTTGAG
>DATMJF010000469.1:0-5444 GCA_035554455.1 Rummeliibacillus sp. | reverse complement strand
CGCTGAATAGCAATTTCATAAAAATTACGTTCGGTTGGAGGACTAGTTAATGAATAGGAACGAACATAGCTTGTTTCACCTTTATTAATGGTGGTTTCAATATGGGATCCACCGGTAAAAGATGGTAAAAGAGATTGATCAGTTGGAGCTAGTCGAAAACGTTTTACTCCAGGCGTTTCATTGATAATTTTTTCTATTTTAACTTTGATCTTCCCGGCAACTCTCATCTTACGCAACTCCTTACTTTTTCGATAATTGGTTGGAATGGATATCCAATGTACCCTTGTCGAAGCGCAGAGAAGAAGGGGCCTACACTTAAATGAGTACCGCATGAGCACTGCGTTGTTGTTGCATCTAGTTTGACTTCATGTAATTGATAACATTTCATACAGTAGACTTTCCGTTTTTTCTCACCTAGTATTTGAATCTGTAGCTCTTCTTCGGACATTCCTTCTTCTATGCACACGTCAAAGACCATACTTGCTTTGTCCCAAGGTGCAAGGACAAAAATATGGGTGCCGATGGTTTGAGTTTGTATTAATTGATGAATCATTTCTTTTTTTTCTGGGATTACCATTTCTATAACAGGAATTGTTTTTGGAAATAGTTCCTTTGAAATCTGTGTATCTTTTTCTCGAAGAATCAAAATTTTTTTGGTAGATTCTCTACAAATGAAGGGTTCATCAGTTAAAACGATAGAACGATCATAAAGGCTTGGGCGTTGTGGCATCTTAAGTCTCCTCCTTTTTCATTTTTTCAGCTTCACAGCGTAAGAACTCAATTGATTGAGGTAAAAAAGGTGCAATGCCTTTGTACTCGGCCATTGCTTCCGGTATATCTTGTAGTACGTTATAGGTTAGATCAAACCATTCTTGACGTAGTTTTAAATCTTCCAGAGGTAAAAATTGAGTGTTTAAAACAAAGAGAATCGCATTACTACGTGGCATACGGTAAAATTTTTGTTCTTCTACTCGTAAGCGAACTAGTTTACCGGCGTTTTCTGGTGTAATAAGATTTCGTTGAGGTTCCCATACATCCATTGTTTCGTAGTTAACATCCCAACGATTGGCCATTAAATTCCAATTGATTCGTGTCCAAGGTTCACCAGGGTTAATAGATAACAAAAATCGGCGAATTCTTTCTACTAACTGGTCACCTTTTCTTGAAACAAAGGGAACAGGTGCGTGAATTTCATCGAAGGACATACCTGCATTCCAATTTGCAGAAAAAAGAGCAGCGTACGAAACTTGGCCGACTTCTAAATAGAAGTTGTTATCTCGATGAACCATTAACACAAAGTCATTATGAAAATGGCGTCCAATATAATCTAGTGGTGCATATGGAAGTGTACTGCTGTCTCCGAATGTGAATGTATCTTTTTCTTTGAATATGTGATTTTCGAAAGTCCAAACTTGACCGTTTTTTTCTAAGGAAAAATGTTGTGGATAGCGATCTATTGCCATTCCCACTAGCATTTCTAAAATTTCCCATTGGAATTCATCTGTTCCTTCTAGTGCTTGAAAGCGCACATCTGGTTGCTCGTCAAGTAAACGTCGTTTAGCTTTTACTTGCAGTTCGTATTCTGGAGTAATTTCAATACAATTTACGTTTTCAAGTTTACGTAAATCATTAGAATATCGGTAATTTTCCGTACGAAATGGGAAAGGGAAAGTATTTAAATCAGTACATTTAAAATCTAAATCTTGTGTAAACATTTTGGTTTCCTCCTTTTAATGTTCTTCAGTAGGTTGAATCTTTGGCAATGCCGTTGAATGGTCAACATCGAATTTAAATACATATTTTGCAGAGAGATAATAAGTCACAAGAGCCACAAAGTAGGTTGGAAGACCGGCTGATAAATGCAAAAAGAGATTGCTAGATTCCATAGTGAGAGGATTGTATAAAGACCAGTACACAATCGTACTCATACTAATTGCAATTACAGCAGATGGACTATAAAACGAGAATTTTTCCTTTTTTATCAATTGGTAAATAGCCAAGAGCAACATCATTCGCAATATTCGAGTTTTCTCTAGACAAAGACTGACTTCCTTTGTGCTTTTTCGATGTTATTTTTATTTACATTAGGATAATTTATCCTTAAATTACTGTTATAATGGAGAAAAGTGCTACAAGAGCCATACAGATTAGCACAACAAGCGAATCTATAAAGCCCTGTCATATTCAATCACCTCCATATGTTAAGATTTTTTACAGTTACTTGATATAAAAGCAAGAATCATGCCAACTTAAAATTCTGATTTTTACGATAATTCAAAACTTTTTACTTTTCGATTTTGAAAGAGTTATTCAAATCTGAAATTGAGCGGAGTGAATGGAGTAATGAACTGGAAGCAATTTTTGATACAACAATTCGATGGTGTGGTGATTGCAGATGGTACTGGGGTAATTGAAGAGTTTTTGGTAGAGCAAAGTAGCTTTTTATATGAGGGAACAATATTACATACCATTCAAGAATTAGAGCGGAGAGTTTTTGAGAAAGCAATTTTTTCATTAATAGTAGAAAAAGAAAAGCAATCATTTCTTCAAAAAACGAAAACAGGACTACAAATAATAACGAAAGTTTTTAAATATGAAACTAAGTGGATCTTTGCTTACAGTAAAGTGGAGAATAATAGTGAAAATACAGTATATAAACCTATTCCACCTGAATCTCCGTTTATCGTGAATAGCCCTGAAATGTATGAAGTGTTTGAAAAATTACGTAAAACGGCTAAAACGGGTGTTACTGTTTTGCTTTTAGGAGAGTCAGGAGTAGGAAAAGAAATGGCTGCGCGTACGATTCATGTATCAGGTGTGCGAAAAAAAGGACCATTTGTTGCGATTAACTGTGGAGCAATTCCAGAAAATTTAATTGAAAATGAATTATTTGGACATGTTGAGGGGGCTTATACAGGTGCATCCAAAGGAGGAAGTATCGGTAAATTTCGTCAGGCTGATCATGGGATTCTGTTTTTAGATGAAATTGGAGAACTACCACTTCAAATGCAAGTAAAGTTACTTCGCGTACTTCAAGAGCGTACAGTTACGCCAATTGGTAGCCAAAAATCATATCCAATTGATGTTCAAATTGTTTCAGCAACCAATCAGAACTTAGCTAAACTTGTACAAGAGGGGAAATTTCGAGAAGATTTATATTATCGTTTAAATATTGTTCCCATTCATATTCCTGCACTACGAGATCGCGTACAGGAAATACCAGATCTTATCAATTATTTTGTCGCTAAATTTAATCAAAAATATAATTTTAATGTAGTCTTAACAGATGACGCAGTGGATTATCTGTGTACTCAGGAGTGGCCAGGGAATGTACGTGAATTAGAAAATAGTATAGAACGTTTAGTTGTTTTAACAGAAGCAGAGATTGTATCAAGTAGAGAAGTTTTAGGAATCCTAAATATAGAAAAGAAACCGACTAAAATCAATCATTTTTTCTCACAAGTTTTGCCTTTAAAAGATGCATTTGATTTAGTAGAGAAAGAGTTAATCGAAATGGCAATGGCCCGTTATAAATCGCCAAAGTTAGCAGGCGATATGCTAGGTATTAGCCAACCAACGATGAGTCGCAAATTACAAAAAATAAGGCAGCAAGAACAATTGCCAGTTAAAACGAAACGAGCGGTGCTAGAAGAAGAGTTAGATAAAAGGCTACGATCCATCGCAATCGTAACAGCTGTCACAATCCCATTAAAGCTTGTTCAACAAGCAATCGAGGATGAGAAATGCGAGGCTACTGATTTACTGACCAAGAAGCTTACAGATATAAAACGACTTGAAGGTGTTATTCATTGGGTATATGTATTTAAGCGAAGTCAAGAGGGGAACTTGATACATGTGTCAGCCTGTAACGATTTTGTCGTGGCGATCGGTGATGAATACCAAGGTCCAATAGAAGTTATGAAGGCTGCCAATGATGCATTCAAGGGGAATGTTTCGATTACATCAGTTTATGAAGATCGCTATGGATCTTGGAAAACATGTTTTGCACCTCTCATGACCGATGAAGGCGAAGTACATGCGATTATAGGCTATGATTATAGCCAATCATATATAACAGAAGAGTTAAAACGGTTAGGACATCAGTTAAATGTAGTGTTATAAAAGGACAAAAAGTCTTTTGAAAAAGAGGACTTCTTTGTCCTTTTTTTTGTTTAATCATGTGGTTGTCGTATGTAAAAACCGAAAATGGATTTATGAAATTGATTCTACTAAAAAATATTTTAAAAAGAAAAAATATTTGTAGAATTTCAGTTTGAATTATTGGATAATAATAAAACCAAGCATGAAAAATAGTAAAAATATGCTGAATGGGGTAGGGGTGAAGCGTTAGAGGAGACCAGTAATATAAAAGTAAAATACTTCAAATACAAAGTCTATTGTGGAAAATATTATGAATGATATACAGGGATTGGAAAGTAATTTTGAATAACTGCATAAACGGAGTGGTTAATGATGATGATGATGATGAGACCGTGGAAACCTAATGAGCATGTAAAAGTGATGTTTGATAAGTCGAAGCAGCATCGATTAAAACTGATTTGCACTTGGGATGAGAGTTTGCCAGAATGTTTGTACATTATGCTGAATCCAAGTACAGTTGAACAGGAGAAATGTTATCAAACCATTGATAAATGTATTAAAATTGCTTCTTATAATGGGTATGGTTCGATTATTATCGTAAACCTATTTTCTCTGCGAACACCAACCCCTGAAAAATTGTTGGATACGGATGTTCGTACAATTCCGCAAAATATAGAAATTGTAAAGCAAACCATTGATGAAACAGACATGATTATCGCCGCATGGGGAGAGGCAGGAACATGGTTTAATGCGAACTATCCCATTCTGAGATACATGGAGAATACTGGAAAAAAACTCTATCATCTTCATACAGATCGATACGGCTGGCCCATGCATCCAATAGCCATAAAAGCCGTAACCCAGTTTAAAGAATATCGTTACGAAGACAATATAGTGTTTGGATTTGAAGATTAAAAAATAAACCATCTAATAGTGAAAATCTATTAGATGGTTTTGTTGTATGAAGAATCGTAAATGCACGGAATTGAGCGAGCAATCAGCGAAATAAATGATTCAATCCAAGGAAATTTGAATTGTATCCACGAACTACCTATTTTAAGTCCTAATAACAATCTAAACGATTGATTTGTTTATCAAATGCCAAAGAATTTAGCAGTAGAAGATGTCTTATATCAAGGTGTTGATTAGGGGAAAATAGGAAAGAGTATTCTTCTGTAATCTTACTTTCAATGTGCTTGTGTTTCATTGAATATTGATTGTAGCGGAGGATTGCTCGACTCCCGCGGGAAAAGCGTGGCAGCTGAGACCCTGCACGTAGCGTAGCGAAGGAAGCGGCTCAGCGCACGCCCGCAGGAAAGCGAGCAATCCGTAGCGGGTATCGG
>DATMJF010000468.1:0-4367 GCA_035554455.1 Rummeliibacillus sp. | reverse complement strand
GCCTTCAATTTTAGCCGGATTATTTGTCATTAATCGAATTTTAGTAATACCAAGATCTCGAAGCATTTGAGCGCTTAATCCATAATCACGCATTTCAGCTGGGAAACCTAAGTGAACATTGGCCTCCACTGTGTCATATCCTTGTTCTTGTAACTCATAGGCTTTTAGTTTGTTAAGAAGTCCGATTCCTCTTCCCTCTTGACGCATATATAAAACGACTCCAGTACCTGCTTCTTCAATCATTTCTAATGATTTGTTGAGTTGCGGTCCACAATCACAGCGTTTTGAATGGAATATATCTCCGGTTAAACATTCTGAATGAATGCGTACAAGCGGTGCTTCATCATCTTGTGGATTTCCTTTAACAATAGCAAGGTGTTCTTTATCATTTAATTGGTTTGAATAGCCAATCATTTGAAATTCTCCAAATGTTGTAGGTAATTTTACTGAAGCTACTCGCTCAATCAATTGTTCATTTTCATAACGATAGCTTATTAAATCAGCGATTGTTACGAATTTCATGTTATGCTCGTTAGCAATTTCGTGTAGTTGTGGTACTCTCGCCATTTTTCCGTTATCAAGCATTATTTCGCAAATGACACCTGCAGGATCTGAACCACAAAGTTTAGCAAAATCGACTGCAGCTTCTGTATGACCTTGTCTTTCCAATACACCATTATCTTTTGCTATTAAAGGAAATACATGTCCAGGTCGACGGAAATCAGAGCCTTTAGCTTCTGGGCTGATCAATTGTAACATCGTTTCTGAACGTTCATACGCACTGATCCCTGTTTCAGTCGTTTTGTAATCGACACTAACCGTAAAGGCTGTTTGGTGGTTATCTGTATTATTGTCAACCATCGGATTTAAATCAAGATGATTTGCTAATGCTCTAGACATTGGCGTACAGATTAAGCCACGGCCGTATTTCGCCATAAAGTTAATATTTTCAGGTGTTGCAAATTCGGCCAACACGAGAAAATCTCCTTCATTTTCACGATTTTCATCATCAACAACAATAATTATTTTACCGTTTTTTAAATCTTCAATTGCTTCTTCGATTGTATTAAACATTTCAAAACACCGCCTTATATCATTTATACCTTGGCATAATTACGTCCAGAATTTGAATTGTGCTTGCACAATTTTCCTTACAAAATCTGTGACATCAGCCAGAGGTCTTAACTTCTTTCAGCAAGTATTTACACACTCACTGCAAGTCGATAAAAATCTACATTCATTACTAAACCAATTGAGGTTGGAGACTTCAGCTGAAGAAGTTAAAATCCATTTTCCTTTAGAAAATCCATCGTTATCGTTGAATTTTCTTGTTTTCGTTCCAAATGGTTGATCACATATTTTCCTAGTAAGTCATTCTCAACATTTACCACTTCATGTTCCTTTTTTATGCCTAATAATGTTTGTTCAAAAGTATGCGGAATAAGCGATACTGTCAGTTGAGTTGGCTTCACATCGAATATCGTTAAGCTTATTCCATCGATTGTAACAGAGCCTTTCAACATACAAAACTTGCTTAATTCTTTGCTTATTCCTATATCCACATAAACGGCATTTTCTAATTTTCTTTTTTTCAAAATGACGCCTGTACCATCCACATGCCCAGATACAAAATGACCACCAAATCGGCCGTTTGCGGGCATTGCTCTTTCTAAGTTTACATATTGGCCAATTTCTAAAGATTGGATATTTGTTGCTTTTACTGATTCAGGCATGACATCCACTGTGAATTGGTTATTTGAAAATGAAATGACAGTTAAGCAAACTCCATTAACTGCGATACTGTCTCCAAGATGGACATCTTCTAGGATTTTTTTTGATTCAATCGTCAATTGCATACTATTTGTTGCACTTTTGATTGCCTTAACTTTCCCTAAATCTTCTACAATTCCTGTAAACACATGTAACACCTCATTTCGGAACAGAAGTAATCTTGATATCTTTGCCAATTATTTCAACGTTTTAAATCCGTGCTGGAAAGCATCTTTTACATAATTGATCTTTAATAATTTTACGTTTGCCAATCTCTTTTAGTACTTTTTCTATCGATATAGTAGACTTTGGCAATAGGTTAATCTCAACATGAGTTTGTAGGATGCTTTTGATCTTTGCCTCCGATACATATAAAAGTCAGCAGTCCAATTTACCCCTCCAATTTGGATATCTTTAACCAAAAAGAAAACTCCTATAGGAATTATTCCTTAGGAGTTTGCGGGAGAATATGTAGTAAATGGTATCACTAAATAAGCCTATTGAAATCAATTTTTCAAAAGCTACTACCATTGCTCATTGTCCTTCTCCCATCCAGACTATACTGTCGGCTTTGGATTCGCACCAAATCCTGCCTATAAAAGGCTCACGGGCTTAGAATTGCTTCATCACCGTCGATTGGGAATTTCACCCGACCCCGAAGGACTACGTATATGAAATTGTCAATGGTTTTCTAAATTCAAGCGCAGAATGTTCTAGCACTCATAGCTAATAATAAGAAAACCCCATAGATTTTTCTCTACGGGGTGGATTGGAAGTCTGTTTATTTCATCGTCAAATAAACCTATGAAATACAGTAGTAAATCATAAGAATTTAACATTCCATACATCCTTCTCACATCCAGACTATACTGTCGGCTTTGGACTCACACCAAATCCTGCCTATAATAGGCTCACGGGCTTAGAATTGCTTCATCACCGTCGATTGGGAATTTCACCCGACCCCGAAGGATTTATTCATCTATGGGCAAAGTATATCACTTTTAATTTGAAAAATCATTAATATTTTATTATTTATTTTCAATTTATAAAAATCAGCAGTAAATCTCTATAAAACCAATATGAGTAATCATTAGAGGCTAAACTACTCTATTTGCATTTTCATAACGTTTTATCACTACTTTATTTAGGTTATCATGTCGTTTGATTAATACACTGATCATTTGATGCCATTTTTTACATTGCTTAGATGCTTCCTTGTATACATCCGAATCTTTTTCCACCGGTTCTTCAGGTTCCAAAAATACATACTCAATAATTGGGTTGGACAAATCATCAACTACCACTTTCAAACTTAACTTAGATACTCCTTGGTCCGAACTCTTTTCTGTTTTTTCTTCAGATTCCTCATCTGAATCATCTTTTGAACTTTTTTCTGGTTCCATTACATAAACTAATGAATTTCCCCCTCCATCAAGTAATGCCCCCCCAAGTAGCCCACCTCTTGAGATTAATGCTATTTGATTTCCATCTTCTTCAATAGCTGTTTCATAAATTTCATTGAATAAATATTCCTTTACTTCAAAATCAGAATCTGTGTCTTCTCTTTTTGCAACAAAGAATGTTTGCGATGCCTCACCTATTAGTAATGCATTTAAATAATCTGAAGATACTGTAGAATGACTATGAGGATACTCTTGCAACATTTCTTCTGTTTCCTTTTTAATTGCCTCTTCCCTTCTCATATCTATTAATTTAATCTGATAAGAACCCCATTTATACAATAAAAATGAAATTAGTAAACAAAATAACTTGGCTCCAAGCGTTGAAACGATAAAGGTTAAAATGAAGAACAAAGCACTTGAAAGAAAGATTAGTAAGAGGTTCATGAGCAGCCCACCTTTTTAATATCACATAAGGTTTAAAAATAATTTCATCTAAAATACTATACCTTAATAGAAATACTATTCGGTGTTTATATATTTCATTCTTATTTTGGCTAGTTTTTTTATAGAAAATTCAAGCGTGTTGATTAGGATAAAACAGGAAGAATATTGAAGAATATTCTTCTGTAATCTTACTTTCAAGGTGCTTGATCTCATTATCTATTGATTGTAGCGGAGGATTGCTCGACTCCCGCGGGAAAAGCGTGGCAGCTGAGACCCTGCACGTAGCGTTTTAGGAACGGAGTCTAAGAACGCCAAATCCTGTGGCAACGACTCCGTGACCAACATCCTGTTGCCCCGAAGCGGCTCAGCGCTCGCCCGCAGGAAAGCGAGCAATCCGTAGCGGGTCTCGGCTGAATTAAAGTATAAATAATTCCGGTTTAATGATTAGGTGCGTCATTAAATTTAAGCTATTGCTAGATTATTTCCGTACTTTTTCTATCTTTTACTTTTTGGTACAAAAATGCGATTCTCATTGGAGATAGTTTACCTATTAGCGTTGCATACATACTTTCACTCATTATAAATTTGAAAAGGCAATACGGGTATGGTGGCCGTATTGCCTTTCAATTTGATATTTAACCTATTCTTACTTCTCTTTTAACTCTTATATTTTTAAATTCAATTGAGAAGCTTTTCAATATTTTTATGTAAACTAGTGTTTTCCAATCTTTCGAAAGGGTTTGGCATATA
>DATMJF010000467.1:0-2136 GCA_035554455.1 Rummeliibacillus sp. | reverse complement strand
AAATTATATTAGCAGAAACGAAAAACAAGATAATTTGTTTTTCGTTTCTGCTTTTTAATATTTTTATGTTAAATTGAAAATCCCTTGAAATATGCAGATAATGTGTTCTCTTATTTCATCTTTTTATCTATTAACATATTTGCCTCTAACACATTCATTTTATCTTCTCCTAACACACCAAATACCTTTTTGGATGTGGCCTCTTTTATAATATTTTGCACCTCTTCTGTCGATAAATGAGATGCTGCTACAATACGATCAATCTGTATTTTAGCTGAAGGAATTGAGATATGTGGATCTAACCCAGAGCCTGAACTTGTGATTAAATCAGCGGGAATATCTTTTTTAGAAACAGTTGGATTGTTCTTTAAAAAATCATCTACACTCTCATTCATTCGTTTCGTCAACTCCGGATTAGATGGGGCATAATTAAAGTTTCCAGAACTGACACCTGCATATTTTGGATTATTTTTTTCATATACATTGTAATTCACACTTGAAACACGACTAATAAAATGAGCTGGATTTTCAAAGGTTTGACCGATTAATTTCGATCCTACTACTTTACCATCTATCTTAATCAGACTACCATTTGCTTTATCATGGAAAATGAGTTGTGAAACACCAGTCACAGCAAATGGATAAATAAGGCCGCAGATAATCATCATCACAACAGATGTTAAAAAAGCTACCTTGATTTGTGGGAATATTTTTTTCATCGTCATGCCTCCTCTCTAAATTCCTATCATTTTCAATAGTGGTGCAATAATCATATCGATTATTTTAATGCCGATGAAGGGTACAATCGCACCGCCAACTCCGTAAATTATGCTGTTTTTGATTAATAGTTTTGATGAACTCATCGCTTTATATTGCACACCTTTCATCGCCACAGGAATGAGTAGGGGAATAATAATGGCATTGAAAATAAGCGCTGAAAGAATAGCACTTGTTGAAGAGTCTAAGTGCATAATATTTAAACTTTTCATCTCCGGAATACCAATTAGTAAAATTGCTGGGATAATCGCAAAATACTTCGCAATATCATTTGCGATACTGAATGTTGTTAGTGCTCCTCGAGTCATTAAAAGCTGCTTCCCAATTTCAACGACTTCAATAATTTTTGTTGGATCGGAATCTAGGTCAACCATATTTGCTGCTTCTTTGGCAGAATTTGTACCTGAATTCATTGCCATACCAACATCTGCTTGAGCAAGTGCCGGTGCATCATTCGTACCATCACCTGTCATGGCGACAACCTTTCCTAGTTTTTGTTCATCTCTTATTACTTGAATTTTATCTTCTGGTTTACTTTCTGCAATGAAACCATCAACTCCAGCTTCTTTTGCGATTGAAGCGGCTGTAAGTGGATTATCTCCTGTACACATAATGGTTTTAATTCCCATTTCGCGCAGCTGTTTGAAGCGTGCCTTCAAACCAGACTTCACAACATCTTTTAAGTAAATCACGCCGAGAATCACTTCATTTTTCATTACAACTAGAGGCGTACCACCTTCGTTTGATACAACGTGAATAAGCTTTTCTAAATCTCCCGGAACAGCCTTGCTTTCTTTTTTAATCGTGTCATAAGCTCCTTTTCGATACCGTGCACCATCTGCTGTATTGAGGCCGCTCATTCGTGTTTGTGCAGTAAATGGAATATGCTCACTTGATTGAATGATCTGTTCGACGTCTTGCACAGCAAGTTTTTGCTCCTTAGCTAAAGTAATAATTGATTTTCCTTCAGGTGTGTCGTCCGTTAATGAGCTTAAATACGCTGCTTTCGCCAGTTCTTCTTGATTAACACCCGTTACTGGAAGAAAAGCTGTTGCCATACGATTTCCGTGAGTAATTGTTCCTGTTTTATCTAAAATTAATGTATCTACATCACCACATGCTTCTACTGCTTTCCCATTCATCGCAATCACATTGAATTGTGTTACGCGGTCCATTCCTGCAATACCAATCGCAGATAGTAAACCTCCAATTGTTGTTGGAATAAGACATACTGTTAATGCGATTAAAGTTGCAATTGAAATGTCGATGTTTAAATATTGCAGCATTGGATAAAGCGTCATAACCACTAATAAGAAGATAATGGTTAAACTTACGAGCAATGTACTTAATGCAATTTCA
>DATMJF010000466.1:0-2171 GCA_035554455.1 Rummeliibacillus sp. | reverse complement strand
TGGTGTAATCGGTGAAACAGATGAAGAAATGCTTAATCACATTGCACATCTAATTTTGGATGATCCGAATATCCGTGATATAAAAAAATTGGTCGTTCTAAAAGAAGGGGAATTTCTTCATGTTGAACTAATCGCTGAGGTTGATCCGACATTAAGTTTCGCCTATGTAGATGACATTCGTGATCACCTAGTCGAGTTAATATTAGCACAAAAAAATGTATCAAAAGTTCATATATCATTTGATGAGGACAATGGCGTTCTGGAATGGGATCATGTTAGTGATCGACCAGATGAATTAAGTTAATCCTATTTATGCGGAGAGAAACTAAAACTCTTCGCATTTTTCTTTTGCGTAATTGAATGAATTTCAGAATAAAACCACAAACTAACTGTGGAGGTGATTCAATGAACGGATTACAGAGATTTGCTCTTTTTCTAATTATTATTGGGGCACTCAATTGGGGACTTTTGGGGTTGTTTCAATTTGACGTTGTTGCTACGATGTTCGGTGATGGACAAGCTAGTTTTGGAGCACGAGCTATTTACACAATCATTGCGATTGCAGGTCTCATTAGTTTGAGTACGTTATTTACGCCATACAGAGCACCACACCGTACAGTGAAAAAGGATAATGTTCGCCCGTTAAAAAGTGTATAATCTAACCAGATTTACACGTTAGTTTCGATTCTAAAAGAGAAGTTTCAGCACTAAATAAAAAAACGCCGAAGAACAATTTCCACTGTTCTCCGGCGTTTTTGTTTACTTATACCCAACCTCTGAAACGAGATGCTTCAGCAGTTTTACGAACGCCAACCATATATGCAGCTAAACGCATATCCATATTTCGAGTTGTCGCTACGTTGTAGACATTGTCGAAGGCTACTACCATTTTCTTCAACAATTTTTCATTTACTTCTTCTTCTGACCAATAATAACCTTGGTTATTTTGAACCCATTCGAAGTAAGAAACTGTAACGCCACCAGCACTCGCTAGTACGTCTGGTACCAATAAGATACCGCGGTCATAAAGAATCTTAGTAGCTTCTGATGTAGTTGGACCATTTGCTGCTTCTACTACAATTTTCGCACGAATATTATGTGCGTTTTCTGCAGTGATTTGATTTTCAATCGCTGCTGGAACAAGAATATCACAATCTAGCTCAAGTAACTCTTGGTTTGAAATCGTATTTTCAAACAATGTTGTCACTGTGCCGAAGCTATCACGGCGATCTAGTAGATAATCGATATCCAAGCCATCTTGATCATGTAATGCACCATAAGCATCTGAAATACCGATTACTTTTGCACCTAAGTCATTCATAAATTTAGCTAAGAAGCTTCCTGCATTACCGAACCCTTGGATAACAACACGTGCACCTTTAATATCGATATTGCGACGTTTAGCTGCTTCTTCAATAATAATTGTTACACCTTGAGCAGTTGCACGGTCACGACCTTGCGAGCCACCAAGAACGATTGGTTTACCTGTAATGAAACCCGGAGAGTTGAATTCATCAATACGACTGTATTCATCCATCATCCAAGCCATAATTTGAGAGTTTGTGAAAACATCAGGAGCTGGAATATCTTTCGTTGGTCCAACAATTTGACTTGTTGCACGAACATATCCGCGGCTTAAGCGTTCTACTTCTCCCATAGACATTTGACGTGGGTCACAAATGACGCCGCCTTTACCGCCACCATACGGTAGATCAACGATACCTGCTTTTAAAGTCATCCACATAGATAAAGCTTTTACTTCTTCCTCTGAAACTTGAGGGTGGAAGCGAACGCCACCTTTAGTAGGACCTACAGCATCATTATGTTGCGCACGGTAACCTGTAAATACTTTTACAGAACCATCATCCATTTTCACCGGAATACGTACTTCCAACATACGAAGCGGCTCTTTTAAAAGTTCATACATTGCTTCGTCATAGCCAAGTTTTTGAAGAGCTTCCTTAATAACAGCTTGAGTAGATGTAAACAGGTTTAGATTTTCTGCCATTTGATTTTTTCGCCTCTTTTATTCTTAATAGTGGTTAATAATAGTACTAAGTGCAAACATTGTAACATAGTTCAACGACTATGTTGACTATTTATATTTATTTTTTAAAGACTTCACGAATTTTATCCAATGCCCAGTCCAATTCTTCTTTTGAAATGACTAA
>DATMJF010000465.1:0-11288 GCA_035554455.1 Rummeliibacillus sp. | reverse complement strand
AAGGCTTTGCAGTGGTTGCTGATGAAGTACGAAAATTAGCTGAAGAATCAAAAACATCAGCCACTCATATTGTAAACTTAGTTGAAACAATACAACGTAATACTAAGAATGTTGAAGAAGGTGTAACACATGGATTGAATACAGTAAAAGAAGGTGTTACTGTTATCAATCAAGCAGATGTTTCCTTTGGTTCTATTACCGAATCTGTACGTTCAATGACTACTCAAATTGAAGAAATTTCTGCTTCATCCCAACAAATTTCTGCAAGTGCAGAAGAAGTTGCTGCTTCCATTGCAGAGATTTCAAATCAAGCAGAATGTGCATCCAATCAAATGGAAACTATCGCTGCATCCATACAAGAACAAAATGCCTCGGTACAAGAGATTGATCATATATCCAAAGAATTAAATGACAGATCTGTTTCCTTAAAAGAAGATATTCAAAAGTTCACTATTTAAAAAGGTTTTATAGAGTAAAAATAATAAATTTTTCCAGGAGTTGTCCAATATAATGGACGATTCAGACCGTAGATATACACGAAGAAATTCGATTTTATCTACGGTCTTTTTTATTATTTTTTATCGATAATTTAACGTTGATTTCCGCTACGGTGAACCTTTTCCAAGGGCAAGCACCATACTATATTCCCTATAATCACTATTTTCTTAATAATTACAAATAAATTCTATTATATGTTAATATATACTTAGTTCTGTGACATGGAGGGTTTATATGGCTAAGTTTGAGAAAATTGCTGAGCATTTGTTTTGTATTGATACGTATGATTTAGGATTACCGAATCGGACGAGTTCTTATTTGTTGAAGGATGAGAAAATTGCGTTGATTGAAACATCTGCAAGCCCATCTGTACCTTATATTTTAAAAGCATTAGAGGAGTTGGATATTTCACCTTCTGATATTGATTATTTAATTTTGACGCATATTCATTTAGATCATGCAGGTGGTACCGGCGTATTTATGCAGCATTCTCCTAAAGCAAAAGTGCTTGTGCATCCAAAAGGTGTGCGTCATTTAATAGATCCAAGCAGATTGATTGCTAGTGCGAAATCAGTATATGGTGAAAAATTTGATGGCATTTTCGGCGAGATTCTCCCAATTGCTGAAGAACGATTCCATCCAGTAGAAGATGGTGAAAGTTTAAATCTGGGAGCATCTACTCTCACTTTCTACCATACGAAAGGACATGCAAATCATCATATTTCCATTCATGATTCGATAACGAATGGGATGTTTGTTGGAGATACAACAGGAGTTTATTATCCTGATATAGCCGAGGAAGATTTTGAAGTAATATTACCTTCTACTTCTCCAAATCAATTTGATCCTGATTTAATGGAAGAATCCATACAACTTTACGAAAAAATAAAACCTGAGATGATTTACTTCGGTCATTATGGTGCATATTCAAATCCAGAATTTGCGTATGAAGAAGTAAGACGTTATTTACCAATTTTCGTTCAAGCTGGCCGTCAAGCTATGCAAGAAGAAAGTGAATTTACAAAGCAAGTAAATCGTACTGAACAAATATTGACAGAAACAATATTTAAAGAATTACAATTAAAAGGATTACCAGAAAATCATCCAATTTTCAAAGTGATCCCACTCGATTTAGCTGTGAGTGCTATGGGGATAATCGATTATTTGATAAAAGCTGAACAGAGTTCAAATGTAAAAAAGTTTAGGTAACATAAAAAATAAAAGAGTGATGGCCAAAAATCATATGCCATCACTCTTTTAACTTATTCAATTAAACTGGAAGAAGTTTTTCTACAACAATACTATTTACTGCATTCATATATGCAAGAGCGCTTGCTTTGATAACATCTGTATCTGTTGCTTTTGCAATATATTTTTCGCCATCGTATTCAACTTGAAGTTTTACTTTACCAAGTGCTTCTTTACCTCTTGATACACTTGAAATTTTATATTCAAGAAGTTTAATGTCCATATCGATGATTTCTTTCATTGCAGAATATAGTGCATCGATTGGGCCAGTTCCAACTGTGCTTGCGCTAAATATTTCGTCACCTTTTTTGACTTTGATACTTGCAGATGGGAATGTTGTATTGCTAATTACTTGTAAATCAACAAGCTCATAGAATTCATCACTATGGTGCTCGATTTTTTCAGCCATTTGATGACGAATAAAGTATTTTTCAACTAAAATATACAAATCGTGATTGTATACTTCTTTCTTAGCATCTGCAAGATTTAAGAAATCAGCAAAAATTTCTTCAAATTGTTCATCTGAGATTTTACCAATTGACAACTTTTCTAATGCATTTTTCACTGCATGACGACCTGAACGAGCTGTTAATACAAGTTCCATATCGTCTAGACCGACTTCTGTTGGGTGGATAATTTCATAAGCATCACGTGATTTTAGAAGTCCATCTTGGTGAATACCTGAAGAATGGGCAAATGCATTTTCACCAGTGATTGCTTTGTTAACTTGCACGTCTAATCCCATTAAGCTACTGACGAGTTTAGATGTATTCATAATTTCCTTTGTTTTAATGTTTGTTGCCACATCACCAAAGTAATTGCCACGTGTATGTAATGCCATAACTACTTCTTCTAACGAAGCATTACCTGCACGTTCACCGATACCGTTAATTGTACATTCTACTTTATCTGCCCCGTTTTTGATTGCAGCAAGTGTGTTTGCTGTTGCCATACCTAGATCATTGTGGCAGTGAACACTTAGTAAAACTTGGTCATTTAAGTTTTTAATACGATCATTTAATTTATAAATCATTTCACCAAATTCTTCTGGAACTGCATAGCCAACTGTATCAGGTACATTGATCATCGTTGCACCTGCCTTAATGACGGCTTCAATTGTCTTCCAAAGATATTCAAAGTCTGAACGTGACGCATCTTCTGTTGAATATTGAACTTGTGGTATCAGTGATTTTGCATATTTTACTGCTTCCACGCCAATGTCTAAAATTTGATCTTTAGATTTACCGAATTTTTTTTCAACATGGATATCGGATGTACCAAGTACCATATGAATCATCGGATTTTCTGCATATTTTACACTGTGATATACTGCATCGATGTCAGCTTTTACAGCACGAGCTAATGCTGTAATCATAATGTCATCTGTGTTACCAACTTTCATCGCCACTTCTTTTACCGCATTAAAATCACCTGTAGATGAAGCTGGGAAGCCTGCTTCAATAATGTCAACTTGTAATTTCTTTAGTTGTTTTGCTACTTCTAATTTTTCATAAATGTTAAGTTTTGCTCCTGGAACTTGTTCCCCATCACGTAAAGTTGTATCAAAAACCCAAATTTTTCTAGACATCGTCAACACTCCTCTTTTTTTAATAAAATAAAAAATCCCGTCTCTATAAAACTATAGAGACGAGATTATACTCGCGGTACCACTCTAATTGAACAATTTAAAATTGCTCCACTTATTCGATAGCTATCACTATCTATCCTGATAACGGTAGGAAACCGAACTCCATTACTGTACTTTTCACGGAGTAGCTCATGGACGAGTTCAAAAGTATCTGACGACCGATTCACACCATCCATCGGCTCTCTTAGCGCTCAAAACACTTTTTACTATTTCCAATCTTTGCTTTGATTTATGTGATTGATAGGATTGTAACGCAGAATGTTAACCACTGTCAACAGAATTTTTAGAAAATTTTTATTATTTCAGAACTATTAGAGGCCGATCATTTCGCCAAATACACTCGACAGGTGTTTCAAAAAATGCACTTAAATTTTCACTTGTCAACATTTCTCTCGTTTTACCTTTCGCGAATACTTGCCCTTTTTTAAGTAATAATGTATTTTCAAATACCGGCAAAATTTCTTCCACATGATGTGTAACATAAATAATTGTAGGGCCGTTTTCCATATTCGAAATATCAGAAACTGTTTTTAGTAAAGCTTCTCTTGCGATAAAGTCAAACCCTGTTGCAGGTTCATCTAAAATAAGTAACTCATGTTCACCCATTAGTGCACGACCTATTAAGATACGTTGTTTTTCCCCTTGCGATAAAGTTTCATAATCCCGATCTGCATATTCTATTGACCCTAATTGATGTAATAATTGAATTGCTTTTTTTCGTATTTCAGCAGTGGGTTTTTCATATAAACCGATCGAAGCATAGGCACCACTTAATACAATTTCAAAAGCACTGTCCAGTGGATTTAGTTTTTCTTGAAATCCAGCTGAAACAATACTTATTTTACGTCGTAATTGATCACCTAGAACCGATTTTCCAAAAGTTTTTCCAACAACTTCTACTTGACCACTTGTAGGAAAATAATAGGCACAAAGCATATTTAATAATGCGGTTTTCCCCGCTCCATTCAATCCATATAAAACCCAATGCTCTCCCTTTTGAATCTCCCAATCAATATGTTGTAATATCCACGATTCATCTCTTCTTAAAGAAACATCTTGTAAATTCAGGACCATTTTAACATCTTCCTTTTGTTTTCATCTAATATTTTAGTATTTTCATATAATTTGAGACCTTGTTTAATTTTTTTCTAATGCTAATTTAATACCAAATCCAACTAAAACAGTACCTGTAATACCTTCAATTGCCAATTGAGTTTGAGGCTTCATCATGAAGGTACGTATAGCATTTAAAAGAAGGATATAAAAGACAAACCAAATTGCTGTTAAAGCAACATATGTCAACCCCATCCAAACGAAAGGCAAAAATGAATGTATATTTGGGTCCACAAATTGAGGTAAGAAAGTCAAAAAGAATACCGCTACTTTAGGATTTAGTAAATTTGTTAAAAATCCTTGTTTAAAACAAGAATGATCATCATATTTTACCTCATCTTCTTTCAAAATCTCCATATCTTGTTTTTGTTTTCTCATAGAAATAAATGATTTTACACCTAGATAAATTAAATATCCCCCACCTATATATTTAAAGATGGAAAAGATAAATGCAGATTTTGCGATTATTGCAGACAAACCTACAACTGCTGCTAATGTATGAATTAGCAAAGCACAACAAGTACCTAATATCGTTTTCAAGCCACCCTTTTTCCCTAAAGTTAAAGTATTTTTTGTCGCAATCGCTGTATCAGGTCCAGGTAAAAGTATTAGCAAGATACACATTGTCACAAACAACCAATACTGTTCCATTTTATCCACCTCTTTCATTTATAGATATTATTTTATCAGAAAATTAAGAATTAAACATATATATTCTAGTTTGTTCTCTACATCTACTAATGTACTTACGAAGCACAATAGTTATATTGATATATTTTATATAAAATATATCATGCGTGTTAATTATCCGGTTTTTTCCATTAAAAAAATGGATGATCAACCGATACCCGCTACGGATTGCTCGCTTTCCTGCGGGCGTGCGCTGAGCCGCTTCCTTCGCTCCGCTACAATCAATAAACAATGAGACACAACCTCCTTGAAAGTATAATTACAGAAGAATATTCTTCCTTTTTTATACTAATCAACAAGCTTGAAAATATCTAATAATGATTAAATTCTATTAATTTCACATTGACATAGATACACACTATTAATTCTTTGTAGTTCATAACATATTCATCATAAGTAATACATATTTTGTACTATCAATAGTTTAAAAGATTGTAATCATCTTTTTTACAAAGAGATATTGATGATATGCATTCTATTAAATAAATAGATAAAGGGGATGTTGAGATGAAAAAAGTATTTGTTGCTCTTATGTTAGTATTTTCAGTTCTTTTAACTGCTTGTGGAGGTTCTGGGACAGATAGTAGTGGTTCTGATAGCGGTACATCTACGATTGAAAAGGTTAAGAAAAACAAAAAAATCGTTATTGGGACAGCACCTGGCTATGCACCTTTTGAAATGACCGATTTGAAAGGAAAATATGTTGGTTACGATATCGATACAGCAAAAGCAATTGGAAAAGCTCTTGGTGTAAAAGTTGAATTTAAAGAATACTCCTTTGATGGATTAATCGCTGCTTTACAAGTTGGAGAAATCGATATGATTGTTTCTGGGATGACGATTACTGGACCACGTGCTTTATCTGTTAGCTTCGCAAATCCATACTATAAAACAAAACAAGTAGCACTTGTACCAAGTTCAGATACGTCTACTAAAGAATGGACTGACTTAGACAAAAAAGGAAAGAAAATTGCTACAGTAATCGGTACAACAGGACAATTAATTACCAAAAATACATTTAAACATGCAGAAATTAAAGATTATAAAGAAATGCCTGCAGCAGCACTAGCTATGATATCCGGTCAAATCGATGGTGTAGTTTATGACGAATCTGCTGTTCGTATTTGGAGCAAAGAGAATGGTAAATCTAGAGTAATTGACAATCAAATTTCAGCTGAAAATTTAGGTATTGCTGTAAAACATAATGATTTAAAAACTGTACAATGGTTAAATTCATTCTTATACAGCTATATTGATGGACCAGATGAATTGAAATCAAGAAAATATTGGTTCGAAAGTGATGAATGGTACGACAACATTAATAACAAAGTAGAAGCCGAATAACGAGTATGGAAGAAAGTATCGTAAATTAGTCCTTACTTTCTTCCTTTTTATATATTACAATATTTTTTCTAAAGGAGGAGGAACTTTATGATCTATCAACCGGACTGGAGTATTATTACAGATAATCTAGATATATTTTGGACAGGCTTACTGTTAACTCTTAGAATTTCAGCTCTTTCTTTACTTTTAGCCATCCCAATCGGCATCATTGTTGGCATAGGACGTATTTCTAAAAATCGTTTAATCAATTTTCTAGCTTCTGCTTATGTTGAAATTATGAGAGGTATCCCTCTAATCGTTATTCTAATTTGGATTTATTTCGTACTAGGGCAATTTTTAAAATTAGGCTCATTTTGGGGTTCAATATTCTCGTTAGGTATTTTCTCCGCTGCTTTTATTGCTGAAATTGTGAGAGGCGGTATTCAATCTATCCCAAAAGGGCAAATGGAAGCCGCAAGATCCTCAGGTATGTCTTATTTTCAAGCCATGAAACTCATTATACTACCACAAGCAATTCGGAAAACGCTTCCACCCATGGCATCTCAATTTATATTATTAATAAAAGATTCTTCTCTTGTATCCACAATTTCTGCAGTAGATTTAACATTAAAAGCTACTAACT
The DNA here is from genome assembly GCA_035554455.1 of Rummeliibacillus sp. Taxonomy (GTDB): domain Bacteria; phylum Bacillota; class Bacilli; order Bacillales_A; family Planococcaceae; genus Rummeliibacillus. The sequence continues at coordinate 4,125 of DATMJF010000465.1, read as the reverse complement.
TAGCAGCAGTATCCTATCGCTATATTGAAATTTGGTCATTTGTAGCTGTAGTATATTTTGCTGTGACATTTACATTATCACTGATTATCAGACAATTTGAGAAAAGATTGTTAAAAACTGAATTCTAGAGGGGTGACACAATATGATAACACTCAAAAATGTTTCGAAGAGTTTCGGAAAAAACAAAGTCTTAGAGGATATAAATCTATCAATTGATAAATCTAACGTCGTTGCACTAATTGGGCCAAGTGGAGCGGGTAAATCCACCCTTATTCGCACCATTAATGCACTTGAGGAGATAGACCAAGGTGAAATTATCGTTGAAAATCTTCCTATTCATCAAAAAGGAACAAATATTAATAAAGTTCGAACACAAATTGGTTTTGTTTTTCAAAGCTTTAACTTATACCCATTTTTAACTGCTTTAGAAAATGTCACAATTGCACCAATTAAAGTGAAAGGAATTGCAAAAGAGAAAGCGATTGCTCATGGAAAAGAGTTACTTGATTCATTGGGACTTGGAGACAAATTTGAAGCTTACCCATCCCAATTATCTGGAGGTCAACAACAAAGGGTGGCAATTGCTAGAGCTCTTGCTATGGAACCACATGTAATGCTTTTTGATGAACCTACTTCAGCCTTGGACCCTGAAATGGTTAAAGAAGTATTAGACGCAATACGTAAATTAGCACATGAAGGAATGACAATGGTTGTTGTTACACATGAGATGGGGTTTGCCAAAGAAATTTGTGATCAAATTGTATTTATGGCTGAAGGGAAAATTGTAGAAGTAGCTCCACCAGTAGAGTTCTTTTCTAACCCTAAATCTGAAAGGGCAAAATCGTTTTTATCAAAAGTTTTAAATCACTAACTCTTTGCTACTATTAATATCATTTTCTTTCTCATTAAATAACAATTTTTTGTATAAAAAAAGCACTCATCTTTGAGTGCTTTCTTTACATATTAACCAAGTAAGTCATGTTTAACTACTTCATAAGCTTGACAAATTGATGCCAACTTATCTGCTGGTTCATTTTTAATTAACTCATTTGCAATTGTATAAAGATTTGCGTCATCATGATCAGCAAGATCCATTAGAATTTGTCCTTCAATCTTATCTATATAAAATTCAATATTGCTATCCATTTAAAATACTCCTTTTATTTTTTCTATAAGAACATCTTGTTTTATATACATTTTTTAGCCTTCTATATCTTACATGGTCAGACATCTTACATCCAGTCTTTTGCTCTATTTTCTATTAATGTTGTGTCAAATATTTGACACCCTCTTTTCTTCGCTGTGTGGAATCGTTTTCATTAATTCAGACATAATTTTCAGAACTTTAAATTCAACACTTGCATTCAAGAACAAATGTTCTTATAATGTAATTGAGGTGACAGACTTGCATCCGCTAGATAAACAAAAGATCACACTTTCCCCCCATGACAAAAACGCTTTAGAAACCGTAGCAAAAGAATTATTACGAACATCATCGAAAGAACTTCTATTAGAAAACCTTGCTATCTATGAGATTAAACAAAAAAACAAAACGGTTGCTCGTTAGAACAACCGTTTTGTAAAACTGCATTATTTACTTTTTAACTTTAACATTTGGATTATCATAGCCACGGAATGTGTATGGCTCTTCAGGCTTTTGTGTATCTTCTATCTTCGTTACTTTTAAATAAGGAATATTCGATTTGAACGGTTGATAATATATTGTAGATAATTTTCCTTCTACATTAACCCATTCATCATTTTTAAAATGTTGATCATTTGGAAGTTGTACAAGCATGCCATAAACACCGGCATCTGCGATACAGTGAATAACACCAAATCGTAATACAAACACTTGATTCTTCCCTAATTCATGATCTTCACCATGATAGATAAACCCTTTATAAGAAACTGTTTTACCCATGAAGTCTCCAGGGAAGTTATATAATGTTTCCATCCCCATTAAGAAATTATTATCATTTAAAGCAACAGTATCCATTTTAGAAAACTCATCTAATTCTTGTTGCATTAAATCTAAATAACCATCTTTACCAAAGAACACACTCGTATCCGGTTTTAGATATTGCGGTTTGATAAACTGGTCACCCTTTTGTAACGTATTGATTGATTGGAAAGAAAATCCCTTCGACCTAACAACTGTTGAATCGAGTGTAGCAATTGGCAAACCTAATCCGGTTATTAGAGGAAAAGCAAACAACCCATAAAAAAGCATTCTTTTCCACCAAGGCTTATCTTGCTCATGTTCATGGTCATGCCCACAATCACATTCAACTTTTGAATCACCTTTTGCAATATTGAAAATTTGCACAACTGTTAAAGTAGCAAATAATATTATACCTAGAATGTTAATATACTCATATTTCATATTAATGTATTTCGCATTATCGCCTGAAGCAAAGAGGTAATAAAAGAAATACGTAAATCCCATTAAGATTAAAGCTCGGATCATCAATATTCCCCTCCTAGACTAGCATAGAGCTGATAAATACTAATACAACAATATACAAAATCAGCACTGCAATGAATTTTTTCTTAAATGTATGATACATCATTAATAAATTTTTGATATCTACCATTGGACCGATTAATAAAAAAGCTACCAATGATGATGTCGAGAAAGTGCCTCTAAATGATGCCGCGATAAACGCATCTGCTTCTGAACATAATGACAAAATACCTGCCAACATCATCATTACTAACGAAGATGTTGCTTTTGTTTGTCCAAGTTCCATTAAAACATCTGTTTTCACAAAAATTTGCATAGAAGCTGCGATAAATGCACCAATGATCAAATATTTACCTACAGAAAAGAATTCCTCAACTGCATGATTTAATGTACCCACAAATTTTTTCCAAAGAGTAGTTGCATGTTCATGATGGTGATCATGCTCATCTTCATCCAGAAGTTGTGTCCCCTTGAATTGGTAAGATAGTATGATCCCAATTACAAAGGCAATGATGATAGCGAATCCTGCACGATACCACACCATTTGCCAGTTATTTCCGAAAGCGATGAATGTTGAAAATAATACGATTGGATTTATAATTGGTCCTGTTAACATAAATGGAATTGCCACATGAAGAGGAACTCCCTTTTTAAGTAAACGATGGACAATTGGTATTATCCCACATTCACATGATGGAAATAGCGCTCCTATCAATGCACCATATAAAACAGCTAGCACTCTATTTTTAGGTACAATTTTTGCAATCATTTGATCGGTAACGAACATTTGAATAATACCTGATATAAAAACACCAATCAGTACAAATGGGAACGCTTCTATAATTATACTGATAAAGATTGTGTTTAGTTGTAAAAATGTAGACACGCTTCTCAAAACCTTCTTTTCTATCTATTTTTATGCCTTAGCATTATACTCTTTTTTATATTAAAAAAGAAGTTTATACAAACTTAAACTTTTTGCCACATTACTTGACTTTAAAAACATGATTTAGGTTGCATTCAATTGCAAATAAAAAGTATCACTTATTTTTTGTATATAAGAGATACTCTTATTTGCAACGTAGTTTAAGGGACTATCCTTTAATTATCTTTTATTAAACTCATCGCATTATCAATTGAATGTTATAAAGGTTATGTATTTAACAACTATGACATCTATCAGATGTGACGAGTCAAAGAGACGAAATTAAGATAAAATGATAGATAATCCCCTGTGTAAGGCAGAACACAAATATAGTATAACGAGTAAGTGCAGAAACACTAACTCTTTTTTATATTAAGATAAACGCCCTTCCACCATTTAGTTATATTTTTTGTTATTCTAAATAAATAATTCTACATACTAATTGTTCATACAAGCAAAAAACCTTCTCGTAATAAGAGAGAAGGTTTTTATCTATTGTCTTTAAAATACAAATATAGTTCCATTTACCTTTTTCAATGGTTTTATATAACCATTTTTTAAAGTTATTGCTGATATTATTGCTTATTTGTGTTCTAATTTATTTTGTAATTTTTTCTACATTTAAAGGCCTCTCAACCACTATAAACTGTACCCTTTGTAAAGGACATTTTAAGAAAAGCCATAGACAATTTGAAGAAGATGCTGTCTGTATTTTGCAAGTGGATTTTTTTAA
>DATMJF010000464.1:0-2459 GCA_035554455.1 Rummeliibacillus sp. | reverse complement strand
TCAGTAGCTGTATAGGCTAGTTCACTATCTCCACAATGGAAAACAGCATCTACATCCGGATTTTGGCCAATTACTTGAGTAATTACTGCTGCATCACTATGTGTATCGCTCATTACGAGTATTTTCAACGGATTACCTCCTATTTAAACCAAGATGGTAATTCTTCTGCTAATTTACGTATTGCGTTACCACGGTGAGAAATGGCACCTTTTTCTTCAGCTGTCATTTCAGCCATTGTTCGTTCCATTGATGGGACATAGAAAATTGGATCATATCCGAAACCGTTATCTCCATGTTTTTCTGTAAGGATGGTTCCTTCACATGTGCCAAACACTGTTTCTGTTTTATGTGCTGGACCAGTAATGGCTAGACAGCAGCAGAAGCGAGCTGTACGTTTTTCTTCAGGTACACCCTCTAAGTTTTTTAATACTTTAATAATATTCGCTTCATCATTGTGATCTCCTGCATATCTTGCAGAATATACGCCTGGTTCACCATTTAAAGCATCTATTTGAAGTCCGCTATCGTCAGCAATAACAAATGTATTTAATCGTTTTGCAACGGCTTCAGCCTTTAATATTGCATTTTCTTCAAATGTTGTACCTGTTTCTTCAATATCCATATCTGGTGCTACATCAAATAGTGTAAGGACTTCATAGCCTAGTGGTGCAAAAATAGCTTCAAAGTCTTTCGCTTTTCCTTTGTTTTTTGTGGCGATTACAACTTGTTTCACTCAAAATCCCTCCTAATTATAGTTACTATTGTAACATTTTATACAAACAAAACTAAGCCCGAAATATTAAATTCCGGGCTTAACACTATAGTTTTATTCGTTTGACATGCACTTCATTTAAAGGTAACCAATTACTTGCGATTGATTGAAAAATAGGCACTGATCCTGATGTGTAAAAAAGGTATTCAGGAGGATTTTGATCTGTTCTAGCGATTTGCTGGAACTGTAAAATTTCCTTCACGTGCTTCGCTGTTTCCTCTGCAGAGGAGACAACATGAACTTTATCGCCCACTACTTCTTCAATTAGTGCTTGAATAATTGGGTAATGTGTACAACCTAAAATCATTGTATCAAACTTCGTGTTTTTCAAAGGCGCTAGTGTTTCTTCAACTAGTTTTTTAGCAAACTCGCCTTCGTACTCTCCACTTTCTACAAGCGGTACTAATCTTGGGCATGCTAGTGCTGTTACGTTACTAGAAGAATATAATGAATAAAGTGCATTTTCATATGCACCACTTTTGACTGTTCCTTGTGTAGCAATTACTGCAATATCATGTGATTTAGTTGCTTTTATGGCTGCTTGAGCACCAGCATTGATAACACCTACAACAGGAAATTTACAATGCTTTTGTAGCCCCTCTAGAGCTACAGCTGTAATGGTATTACAAGCAATCACGAGCATTTTAATATTCATTTTTGCAAGTTGATCGACTATTTGCCAAGTAAATTGAATCACCTGTTCCTTAGAACGGGGACCATATGGGCAACGAGCAGTGTCGCCTAAATAGGTTATCGATTCATTTGGTAAATAGCGAAGCATTTCCTTCACAACGGTTAGCCCACCGACTCCTGAATCAATTACTCCAATGGGAGCATTCACTTTAACCGCCTCTATCCTGGTTCATTTCTTTGTATAGTTTGCTTAGTAATATTGATAGAGATTGAACTTCTTCGCTTTGGAAATCCTTTACGATGTCTGCCAAGTAATTTTGGCGTTGTTCAATAACTTCTTCAATAATGCGTTCTCCTTCTTTAAGCAAATGGATGCGAACGACACGACGATCTTGATTATCTCGAATACGTTGTACCAAATCGTTTCTTTCCATACGATCAACTAAATCTGTTGTCGTACTGAACGCTAAATACATTTTATTCGAAAGATCACCAATTGTCATGTCCCCTAGCTCATGAAGCCATTGTAGAGCGATGAACTGTGGTGGTGTAATTGTATAATTACTAAGAATTTCTCTGCCTTTTTGTTTGATTAGAGCTGCAATATGACGAAGCTCTTTTTCTAAAAATGCTATTTGTTCTTTATCATGCGTGTTATTCAAATGCTCCTGGTTTGACATGTAGCTTTCTCCACTCCTCAAAAGGATTACTTATTCCTATTGTGAAGTGTTTTTTGAAAAATGGCAAGTGTACTTTTTACTCTAAAGTAAACTCCCCCAATCGGATTAACTCGAGCATTGCTTGCGCGCGACTAGATACGCCCAATTTCTGAATAGTGTTTGAAATATGATTACGAACAGTTTTTTCGCTTATACCTAGCTCCTTGGCAATTTCCTTTGTCGTATAATCCTTCATTAATAAAAGAAATATTTCTTGTTCTCTTTTCGTTAAAATTGAATGATGAAAACGACTCATTTACGTGCGCCCCTCCAATCCCCTCACACTGTAAAGTATGTAAGGAGACGGATTGCTGTGACGGCATTTGCCCTATCTC
>DATMJF010000463.1:0-4265 GCA_035554455.1 Rummeliibacillus sp. | reverse complement strand
GTGGATGTTGTAGCCATTGTGATTTCTCCTTAGCAACATCTACCCCTTTTCCAATCCATTGAGGAAAAGACTTAATGTCTCCTCCTGCCATAAATGCCTTTTCCCCTTCTCCCGTTATCATTACAACTTTGATATTTGATGTTTGTTCTATTTTATCTATTTTATGATGTAATTCCTCGACTACATCGGCATCAAGTATATTCACAGGTGGATTTTGAATCATAAGAATGGCTATTTGATTTTCAATTGTTAAACTTACCTTTTCTTTGCTTTTCATAAAACCCCTCCTTCGATACCATATATATCGCGTAACTCAAACTTCTTTACCTTCCCAGAAGGTGTACGAGGAATGTCATCTACAAAAACTACTTTTTTAGGCGTTTTATAACTTGCTAAAAACTGCTTACTATATTGGATTAACTCTTTTTCAGATATCTTGGCATCCTCTTTCAACACAATCACTGCACATACAGATTCAATATACTTTTTGTCAGGTATCCCAATCACTGAGACGGCTTTTACCGCTTCATGTCGGTAAAAGACATCTTCAATTTCTGCTGCATAAATATTTTCTCCGCCACTTCGAATCATATCTTTTTTACGACCTGCTATTGATAAAAATCCTTCTTCATCAAATTTTCCTAAATCCCCTGTTTTACACCAACCATTACAAAACGTTTCTGCGGTTGCTTCAGGCTTTTCCCAATACCCTTCGGAAACACCTGGACTTTTAATCCAAATTTCTCCAACCTCACCTGGTAAAGCCTCACTCCCATCGTCCTTCATCACTCGTATTTCGGTTAATGGAAGTGGTTTTCCAACCGTTTCACTTTTCGTTATGGAGTACTTTGGATCTAAACAAGCAGCAATCGGTTGTCCTTCCGTTAAACCATACACTTGTACAATGCCAACTTGAGGATAAAGACGATATATTTCTTCTATTGCCCAAGGCATCAATGAATCTCCGCCAGTATAGATTGTTTTTAAATGTGCTAACTGATAATCTGACAAGTTCGGCAAATTTAACATGTCGTAAATCATAAATGGGAATAAGAAACAATCCGTTACCTGTTCTTTCTCAATTACCTTTAGCACACGTTCTATTTCGAATCCTTTACTTTTGGTAATGATGACCGTCCCTCCCATTAATAGAACGGGCAATGCCACATCTTCCATTGCGCCAACATGATATAATGGCCCGGTTGTCATCGCAATCTCATTTCCTGTAATACCCCATTGCATAATTTGAATTGTTGAAAACCAATAGGTCGTATTATGTGTCCAAAGCGCTCCTTTTGGTCTACCAGTTGTCCCAGATGTGTACATGAGCATAACTGGGTCATTGATAGAGATCTGGGTACTATCAACTTCTTCTGTCGATCCATTAGATAATACATTCCAATCATGCGCCCAAGACGGTATTTCCCCATTATTGGTAAGACAAATAAAATCTTCAGTACAGATTTTTTCATAAATCGGTGCAATTTTTTCGCCTAATTCTTCGTGAAAACAAAGGATGCTGGTTTTAGAATCATTAAGAATGTATTCGAGTTCATTTGCTGTAAGTCTAAAATTAATACGAACAGCAATCGCGCCAACTTTACCAATGGCAAAATATAATGCAAAATACTCCAAACAATTGTAAAGAAGAATCCCTACACGATCCCCTTTTTTCACACCCATTTTAAGAAGCTGATTCGCATAAGCATTGGATTTTTCATGTAGTTCTGCAAAAGTCCATGAACGACCTGCTTCTTCTTGTACTGCCGTTTTTTGCTTCAATTGTTCATCTCGTGCTCTGTACATTCTCCTTGTGAAATGACCGATATCCATCTTCAATCTCCTCGTTTCTTATCAAAATCTGATGAGAATCTATCTATATTCGCTTTCTAAACATTTATATTAATTTGGAATCAAAAATATTAATATTTCATTCTATTTTGTGGTAGCTATCAATAGAGAATTTGCAAATAACTCTTTTAGGGGTTTTTTAGGAGTTTTGCGTTTCTCCCATCTTCTTTATGTATTATCAAAAAAATTAGAAAACTATTTCTATTTTTAACTTTAAAAATACGTAACTACTATTATTTCTATATTTAATTGGGGAGGTTTACATAATTTGAATCAATTTCATAATTCATAGTAATTAATATAGATCTAGATGCAATATCTAATTAGAACCAAATCAATGGAGCGGAAGACGGCGACTCCTGCGGGAAAGCGAGATAGGTGAGACCCCGCAGGTAGCGTAGCGAACGAGGAGGCTCAACGCTCGCCCGCGGAAAGCGCCGTCTGGAGCGGAATGTTTAGTAGGTTATATATATATAGTAGCGCCGAATAATCTTTTACAATTTAAAAATGAAAATTCGATTTTTTTAACCGGAATTCTATTTATGAAATCGATTCAATTAAGAATCTATTATCTTTTTCTATCATCTGATTAAATTTTATTATGATTTATAGTTATCATTAAAACTCTCTTAAACTAACTTTAATAATCTTTCTATACTATTTGATTGAAAATCGGCATATTGTATCTTGAAAAGGAGGTAGATAGAAATGTTAGGATTTATCGGTGTATTTGGTAGTTTAGCATTATTAATTTATTTAACAGTTAGAGGTGTGAATGTACTTATTGCAGCTCCTTTTGCCGCATTGATTGCTGCAGTTTTCAGTGGTATTACACTGTTCCCACAATTAGCAGCAGAAGGAAGTCCAAATCTTCTTACTAGTTATATGAACGGATTTACCGGATTTATCGGATCATGGTGGTTGATGTTTTTAGCGGGTGCTATTTTCGGAAAAGTCATGGAAGATAGTGGTGCAGCGGATAGTGTTTCCAAATGGATTGTTGAAAAAATAGGAGTTAAATATGCTGCGTTATCCGTCGTTATTGCTTGTGCTGTTTTAACATATGGCGGTGTTAGTCTATTTATCGTTGCTTTCTCCGTGTTCCCAATGGCATTGAGCCTATTCAAACAAGCGGACATCCCTAGACGATTTATACCTGCTACATTAGCTCTTGGCTCTGTTACATTTACGATGACTTCGGCAGGATCTCCTGAAATTCAAAACTGGATTCCTATTACTTTTCTTAAAACGACACCGTATGCTGGGTGGGAAGTTAGTTTAGTTGTTTCCATCTTCATGGCTACGTTTGGTTTTTGGTGGTTGAAACGTATGATTTCAAAAGCAATGGAAAGAGGCGAAAGATTTGTAGCAAAAGAGTTTGATAAAATCGGTGAAAATAGCAATCGTCCACTTCCAAATCCTTTATTAAGTATGACACCATTACTTGTTGTGCTTGGTTTCTCATTTATTTTCCATGAACGTTTAGGTACATCTGCACTTATTATTGCTTTAATTGGCGGAATATTAACAACGTATTTAGTAAGCTACAGATATATGAAAAATCGAAATAAAGCGATTGCAGATGGAGGACTTGGAGCCGTTATTGCTATAGCTAATACAGCTGCTATCGTTGGATTTGGTGGTGTTGTGAAAGAAACACCTGCATTTTTAGCAGCGGTAGATTTTATGACCCATATCCCTGGTAGTCCATTAGTTGGTGGTGCATTAGCTGTTGCCGTTTTAGCAGGTTTAACTGGTTCCTCTTCTGGTGGCCAAGCTATCGCATTACCATTAATCGCACCGCATTATTTAGATGCAGGCGTTGATCCAGATGCTTTACATCGTGTAGTGGCAATCTCTTCTGGATCACTTGATACACTACCTCATAGCGGCTATGTTGTCACAACCATTCATTCGATTGCACAAGAATCCTATAAAGGAGCCTATCCTGCTTTTGGAGCTTTAACAGTCATTATTCCTCTATTAGGTTCCATATTGGCAATTATCTTATTTTCGATCTTTTGATTTTTAGGTGTCACTCTCTTCAGAGATGACAGTATTGTATATCTTGAAACGAGGGACTGGCACCTATATAAAACACATTAACTTTTCCATATTCAGATTTGGATGTTCCGCTACAGACGGCGCTTTCCACGGGGCTTGACTTCAATCTCCTCGGGCCAACAAGATGTTGGTCACGAAGCCGTTGCCACAGGACGTGGCGTTCTTAGGCTTTGTTCCTTAAAACCGTTCCTGCGGGGCTTTCAGCTCAAGCTTTTCCCGTAGGAGTCGCCGTCTTCCGCTTCACAATAATCAAAATTGTATATTATTAAATGTTCGTTATTTTAGATGAATTTTGCATTATGAAAATAATTCATCTGTGTTTTCATTTTATATAATAATCATCATTAAGA
>DATMJF010000462.1:0-2644 GCA_035554455.1 Rummeliibacillus sp. | reverse complement strand
ATTTAACTTTTGATGGTAATTTGTATCTGTCGCGTATGTGCCAGTTAAATATTTTGTTGCTTCTTTATATGATTTTGTTTTACTTTTAAATGTTTTTTGATAATATTTTGTATTCCAAGAAACGCCCTTTTGAAGTAATTCAGCGTAGTCTTCTAATGAAGCTTTATAGTTGGGATATTTTCTGAATTTAGCTTGTATTTGGTGCATTTGACCTGTGCCATTATCTTCAGAAGTTTGAAAGGTTACAGATTGTTTTTTATATGAACCTTTAATGCCAAAAAGGTTATTATTTGGTGGTGAGCTAAGGTCGCTTGTCCCTCCATTACTTTCTAACACTGCTTGAGCAATCATAACAGAAGCATACAAATCATGGTTAGATGCGATGTCACGCGCATTTTCAGCAATGGAGCCGATAAAACTTTCCACACTTTGATCTTCTATGTATTTTTCGGATGGCCCAGTAGCAGTATCAGATAATTGCTGAATGATAATAAAAATAGAGGTAGCAAATAATATCGTTGTAAAAAGTGTTAGTAGTAAAGTCTTTTTCATAGATTACGGCTTAATTAATGTAAACCTTCCTCCTTCCAATATATTCATATATTATAGTTTACCATGTTATTAGTGACGGGTGTTATTTTAAAAAGTTTCTTATGATAAAAGAATAAGCAAAGAAAATACCCTCTCCTTGTTTCTTAATTACAATAGAAGGGAACTATGAATTTAAAGTGATTTTCTTACTATCTGTTATTAATAATAAAAAAGTAAATTTTAAGTGAATTATCAGAATATTTCCTGGGTAATTAAATAAATTGTTATTATGGTTCCTGTTAAAGCGATAGTTAAATGATGAAAATTAATGTAAATCTTGAGGGTGAATTTATCGAATTTAGAAACTTCGATAATCAAGAATCACAAGAACTTCATATTTGTAGGGCAGATTCGAAAAAATATCTTTTCTGAAAGTATTTGAACAGGTGTATAAAATGTCTATTTATATGAAAACAAACCTAAAAATGCCTCTTCTTATGTAACTTTAGCAAAGGATTTTATCTTTAAATGTATTTTTTTGATAAAGTTAAAAGTTTATGAATCTAATGAAAGACAATATTGTAAAATGTGTTAGTTTAGGATAAAGTAGTGACATTACTTTTTAAGGAGTTCGAATAATGCAATTTATGTCCTATTTCCATCCCATTGTATGGATTATTTTAAATGGAACAATTTTTACCCGTATTGCAAGTTTTATGACAATTCCTTTTTTAGCAATCTATTTGCAAAATGAGTTACATGCCTCTCCATTAATCATTGGCGTAACATTAGGAATTGCGCAACTATGTGCAACATTTGGTGGCTTTATAGGTGGTTATTTAACTGATAAATTAGGACGTAAATTTATCATATTAACAACCATTTTTATTTGGAGTGCAGTATTTGTAGGATTTGCGACTGTCCGTGTTGTAGGCTTGTTTATCGTGCTAAATGCAATCAATGGGTTATGTCGATCATTTTTTGAACCTGCAACCCAGGCGTTGATGATTGATTTTACAGTGGAAAAGAAGAGAAGACGTTTGTTTTCCTTCCGCTATACAGCGATTAATATTGCAGCCGTAATTGGTCCATTATGTGGTGTGTGGATTTCTGGCATGTCTAATGCAAAGGTTCCTTTTTTAATCACCGCATCGATGTATGCAATCTATGGTGTTTTTTTGATTTTCATGTTTAAAAAATATGAAGTGACACCACAAAAGCAAGCAGAACAACAAACGATTTTACGAATGTTGAAAGTTGTTCTTGCAGATCGAAAGCTCATGTACTTACTTGCAGGAGGAATACTTGTTAATCTAGGCTATTCTCAATTCGACTCGACATTGCCACAATACATAAATTTGAATGTTGAAAATGGAATCAAGCTGTATTCTGTTTTGATTACTCTTAATGCCATTGTTGTATTGGCATTGCAATTACCAATCGGGATATATACTGAAAGAATATCCATCATGAGAAGTCTAATCATCGGGATCCTTTTCTTTGCAGCAGGTTTCGTTATTTTTAATTTTGCCAATACTTCTTGGGTATTTGTAGTAGGAATGATTATTTTTACAGTTGGTGAGATTTTCGCATTTCCAATGATGAATGCGCTAATCGAAGAAATTGCTCCTGCCACACAAAAAGCTACCTATCTAGGTGCTTCACAATTTAAAAATTTAGGAGGATTTGTAGGGCCTGTATTTGGCGGATGGTTACTAGTTCACTTTGAATCTCAACTGTACATTGTGATGGCTGCTATTTTCCTTTTCAGCATCGTCTTTTATCGATTCGCTTTTTCGAAAAAACAGGTGGTGTAAACCATCTTTTTTTCTTTTACAATAAATATAGATAAATAAGACCGTTGATTTCCACTGCGGGCGGGGCCGAGCCGCTTCATTCTCTTTGCTCAGCCTAGGGTCTCATCTGTCCCGCTATTGAGGGCACTGAAAAACTATTCGATTTACTAATGTTTTTATTACAAATCTGCTATAGCTTGAAGTGGAATCAGCTTCGCTTTCCGCGGGCGAACCGACGAGCCTCCTCGCTGCGCTCCGGGGTCTCATCTGGCTCGTTTTCCCGCAGGAGTCTTCGCTAATTCCACTTCAATAAAGAT
>DATMJF010000461.1:0-2451 GCA_035554455.1 Rummeliibacillus sp. | reverse complement strand
GCCACGCGGTGCGAAAGGAGCACCTGGTGCATTAGATTGTACAAGTTCGCCTAGAAATGCCCCGGTTTGTCTATTGTACTTTAATACGTCGCCATTCTGGGGTTGCCCTAAGTTTTGATTGGTTACAAGGAGATTTCCTCTATGGTCGAAGATAAGTCCTCTGGGACCGTTTAAGCCGTTGCTTCCTGATGCAACAAAACTGCCAAGGAACCTCCCCGTATTTGCGTCGAAAGTTTTCACAGTGTTGTCAGAGCCGTCACCAATGTAGAGATAGTCATTTAGTTTTTTCAATTTATTCATAAAAACCTCCCTATTTATAAACATTATTTAAAGTAAAAAAATAATTTTCACTTTAAGATAATTTATTCACAGGGGAGATTTTTTAATAGACGACCATACTGAAAAATAAAATAATTTACCAAAATTAAGAGAAATAATATATCTAATGTTAACTATTACTTTTACGTTTGGTCTTAAAACCTTTTACGCCTCCCGCTGAGAGCTACATCCAAATAACAAATCTATTATTTATAAAAAAAGAGGATATATGCTCATAAATTGAACAAAATATCCACTTTTAATATAAGTTTGTTCTTAATAAACACCATTCTAAGCTAAATCCTAAGCAAACAAACAGGATTAATGTTAAAATAATTTCATTCTATTTCTAAAGGAGTTTTAGTATTGAAAGCACTTGTTTTCTATGAATTTGGTGGTTCTGATGTTCTACATTATGAAGACATTCCAAATCCAGAAATTCAACCAAATGAAGTTTTAGTTCGTACTAAAAGTATTGGACTAAATTTTGCTGATATATATAGAAGAAAAGGAAATTATCATTTAGCAGGTGAACCACCTTTTATCCTAGGATATGAGGGTGCAGGTGTTATTGAGGCAATTGGTCAAGATGTTACAGAAGTACAAATTGATGATCGTATTGCATTTGCAGATGTTCCATTTGCAAATGCTGAATTGGTAGCAGTACCAGTAGAAAAATTGATAATGTTACCAGAAGAAATATCATTTGATGTAGCATCCTCTATTCTTTTACAAGGCTTAACAGCTCACTATTTAACGAGTGATAGTTATCAAGTTCAACCTAATGACACGGTTGTTGTCCATGCAGCCTCTGGTGGTGTTGGACAAAATTTAATACAAATTGCAAAAATCTATGGCGCAAAAGTAATTAGCCTTACTTCTACTAAGGAAAAAGCTAATAAAGCCTTAGAAATTGGTGCAGATGTTGCCTTTACATATGATGACAATTGGGTTCAATCAGTCATTGAGTTCACAGAAGGTAGAGGTGCAGATGTAGTTTACGAATCTGTTGGTTCTACTCTCGAAGATAGTTTTAAGGCAACTCGTGTTGGTGGCACAGTCGTATTCTTTGGAATGTCAGGTGGAGATCCTGCCCCAGTTGATCCGCGTATGTTAATGGATACGTCCAAAACATTAACAGGTGGCGATTTATGGAATGTTCTTACATCATTTGAAGAACGCCAAAAACGTTCTAAACAATTATTTGATTGGATAATTGCCGGAAAACTTCAACTTCAATCTCCAACTGTGTTCTCTCTTGAAGAAGGAGCAAAAGCACATGATTTTCTTGAAAGCCGTAAGAGTACAGGAAAAATATTATTAAGACCATAAGTACAATTACTTTTAATAAGAATCATCCGATATGGATGATTCTTATTTTATTTAAGACTTTATAAATTGTCATGGTTATGATTTTCCTTGTATAGAGATAAAATAATCATTTCATTTCTGAAGGTGAATAATAAAACCTCGCCTTTGTTTCATTTTCTCTTTTTAATAGAAGTGGGAATATCTGATTTTGTCTAACAATGGTATAATCTGATCGTTTTCTTTAAAGTATTTCATATATAAATCAACGGTAGGTAATTCAAATAGATCAAAATCTATTATATTAAACCTTCCTTCCATCATTTCTTTATAAATAATGGATTTAGGTAAAAATGCCATTCCTAAACCGTCTTTTACAAATCTTTTAACTATGTAGCTTTGAGATATAGACATCAAGCGAACTGTGCTAAGATGCTTTTGTAATAATGGTTCAATTAATATTGCTTCTTCTAAATGCCCCGTAAATAATGGATATTTAGCGAATAAATTCGGTAATTCATAGTATCTCCCTGTTTCATCATCTTGGCTATCAAGAGGAAAAACTAATTGCATTGGACTTGAAATAATTTTTTCTGCATGGATAGAACTATGCTTACTTTTTCCAATTCCTATGCCAATATGTGCTTTATTAGAAAGCAGCTGCTCATCAATTAATTCCGAATCTTCAACAATAATGCGAATATCATATTCTGGATGCTCCATTAGAAATTGATAAATAATATGGGGTAAATTCGTTTCAGTTAATAACGGCGATAAAACAACTGTTATTTCAGTTTTCTTTTGCTTTGAAAATAGCTGTGTTGT
>DATMJF010000460.1:0-13911 GCA_035554455.1 Rummeliibacillus sp. | reverse complement strand
AACTATATCGTGGAACAGATGAAGAAAGAAATGAAAGAATCTAATATGGATAAAACCTATTGGGTAAAAGGTGTAGGGGGACAAGATAAAGGTCCATTTGATGGATCCAAGAAAATTAAACCAACTCAAAACTTCTATATTAATAAGCATCATCAATTAGTCATAGCATTTGATAAATATGAAGTAGCGCCAGGTTACATGGGGCTAGTTGAGTTTAAAATCCCAACCAAAATAATACAAAAGGATTTAGTAAGTAATCAGTATATTAAAAAGTAATAGCTAAACGAACCTTTGTATAGCAACACGAAGCATGAAAAAACTTTTACAATAAATATGGCCCGTTTTTGAGGCCACTGAAAAAGTAAAAAAAGCTAGATTTTTATGATAAAAATCTTGTATTGCCATCTTAGTTGAAGTGGAATTAGCGTAGACTCCTGTGGGAAAACGGACTAGTCGAGACCCCGCAGGAAGCGAAGCGCACGAGGACGCTCGTCAGTTCGCCCACGGAAAGCGGAGCTAATTCCACTTCATTCAATAGCATATATATACTATAAATTTTTGTGTGACTACACTTTTTCGGTGGCTCCCGCTTTTCCCGCTGGAGTCGCCGCCTTACGCTTCAATCAACTGAATGTATAAACGAACAATACAATCTACTATAGCAACAGAATGCACATCATCTGTTTACCTATTTAAATACATTGAAAATGACAAAAAAGTATCGAGAGGACGTCTTCTCGATACCTTTTGTCGGCAATCTGACATGTTCCATCAAAAAGAGGGGACATGTTTTTTGTTAGAGATTAATCTAGATACTCTTTTAATTCATTTTCCAAAAATGGTTTTGCGGATAACAATTCGGTAAATGCATTATAACGTGCTTTTTGTACAATAGTCGGTTTTTTACCAGTGTAGTAAGCACGTATTAAGATATTCTTTGGTGTATGCTCCATATCGATAAATTCTAGTAGCTGTGCATCATAACCTACAAGATTTAAAATTTCAGCACGAATTGAATCTGTTGCAAGAGCTGCAAAACGTTCTTTAATAATGCCATGTTGTAACATTACATCAAGTGGTGAGGATTGTAGTTGACGATTTAGTTCGTGTTGACAGCAAGGGACACTTAAAATTACGCGAGCACCCCATTTTACAGCGCGAGCTAAAGCCATATCCGTTGCAACATCACAAGCATGAAGCGTTACTACCATATCAACGGCTGTTTCATCATTATAGTCATTAATATCTCCAACTAAAAATTCTAGTTGATCATACTGCAAGTCTTTTGCGATTTCTGCACATTCTTCAATGACTTCTTTTTTCAAATCAAGACCAGTAACGCGGATATCTAATCCTTGTTCAACCTTTAAGTAGTGATAGAGTGCAAATGTTAAGTATGATTTTCCAGAACCGAAATCTAAAATACGAATCGTACGATCCTTTGGTAAATAGTCAAGTGAATCGTGTATAAATTCGATAAAACGGTTAATCTGTTTAAACTTATCATATTTTTGTTTTTTAACTTTGCCTTCGGGAGATTGAACACCGAGACGTATTAAGAATGGGTACGGCTTATCTGGATCCAGTAAATAGTTTTTCTTACGGTTATGTGATAAATTCACTTTTTTCTTTTCCGTTTTTTCAGCTTTCCATAGCACTTTGTTTTTCTTTGAAAGTTGAACATGAATATTTTCTTTCATAAATTCACCCTGGAATTGTCGAAATTGCTCAAATAACTCATTTAAGCTATTGCCTATCAAAGATAGAGGCACATTTTCATGTTTTAAAACCCGCTCGTATTGATATTCTAATTGAATGTGATAACTGCCTTTTAATTTAATTGGTTTCATCTTAACACGTTTTAAATCACTAGATTTTGTACGTGGTTGACTGATGGTTGCTGATACAAGTTCTTCTTTTAAAAAATACTCGAGTAATCCTTGTTTCATTTCAATAAAATCCATCACTTTTCGCCTTCTTTATCATTTAATCGTTGGCATAAGTGTATCATAATTTTGGATTTTCTAAACGGTGAAGGTAGATTCGCTACTTTTTATCGATATACGTAAGTGTTTTACCAGTCCAACCAGCAATGATGGTTAGAATTGGTGAGAGCAGGCAGAATAATGCATAAGGAAAGTACTCCCAAGTAGATACAGATAAAACATTTGTGATGAATATTCCACATACACTCCATGGGACAAGTGGATTGACAACAGTTCCTGCGTCTTCTGCAACACGTGCTAAGTTTTTGTTTTTTAAGCCTACTTTTTCAAATTGTGATTGGAATGCTTGTCCTGTTAATAAGATAGAAAGATATTGTTCGCCTATTAATGTATTAACACCAATTGCTGTTAATGCAGCACCCGTAATAACAGAACCGACACTTTTGAATAGTTTTTCAGTACGGGATAGTAATGTTTGTATGATACCTAAAGTAAATAAAAGACCACCCATACTAAGAGCTAAAACAACAAGTCCTACAGTAAACATCATGCTATTAATGCCCCCGCGAGATAATAGAGAATCGATATCTTTAATACCAGTATGAGATGTATACCCGTTAAATAGAATGTTCAAGACATCACCAAATCCGTAATGATGATGGAAATAAGAAACCAAAATAGCTACAACAGTGCTTGCAGCTAATGTTAAAATTGCGGGTACTTTTTTCAATGCCATTATAATAAGAACGACCAGAGGAATTAATGTATACCAGTGAATCATACCAGTTGAAAGCAATCCGTTTTTGAATGTTGTAATTTTATCTGCGTTTTGTAATACCTTTGATGGTGACAAAATAGCGTATACAATTATTGAAAGAATGAGTGCAGGAATGGTTGTCCAGCACATATTTTTAATATGTTCAAATAAATCGACGCCCATTATTGTAGACGATAAATTGCAAGTATCAGATAATGGAGACATTTTATCACCAAAGAATGCTCCAGATACAATGGCACCTGCAGTAATCGCAAGTGAAGTATCCATAGCGCTAGCCATACCGATAAAGGCTACTCCTACAGTTGCTGTGGTCGTAAGAGAACTACCAATCGCAATCCCGACAACACAAGTAACAATAAATACTACAGCATAGAAGAAATGAGGAGTGATCGTTTGAAATCCTAAGTAAATTAGTGTAGGAATTGTCCCGCTCATCATCCAACTACTGATTAATGTGCCAATAAAGAAGAATATGAAAATTGCACCAAGTCCTGCTGATGCGCCTTCCACAAGACCATTTTCTAACTCTTTGTAGGGAACTCTTTTATATAGACCATATGACATTAATAGTAGAATAGCGATTAAAATAGGCATATGTGGTACTGAATTAAAACCAGCAATGCAAAATGTCATAGTAGCAATAATTATAATGATTAAGATGAATGCCTCTAAAAAGGAAGGTGTCATCTTAGCTTGAATACGAAACATAGTAATTCCTCCTCAAATATTTACAATAAAAAAATCCTTCAATCCCATCAAAAGGGACGAAGGAGAACTCCGCGGTACCACCCTAATTGTCAAAATCACTTTGACCACTTCATTAAGCTCAAGTTTGACTGATGGTGTAATTCATCATTGTAATAACCTAGGCTTCCAGCAACCACCTAGTCTCTATTTGCTGTTATTTACAACACTACAGTTTGTCCATCACTTGAAATATACTTTTTCACTTCAACGCGTTGAAGCTATAAAGAATTTTAACATGTTTTGATCACTAGTCAATACATTTGACGTAATTAATATATATTAAATAGTAAATTTATATAATAATAGCTATTGCATATGTCAGCTCATCGAAGGTTATTAAGAGGTAAAACCGATTTAGTTTTAATTAAAAGAAAGGAGTTGCCCGAAATTATATTCCGGGCAACTCCTTATATATTATTGATGGTCGCTATTTTTGAATAATATCCGTTTCCTTAAAATATTTCATAAGGATATCTTCCACATTTTCAAGGTGTGAGAACATTGCTTGTTTAGCCTTTTCTTCATCCTGTTCCACAATTGCATCATAGATTTGTGTATGTTCTTTAAATAATTTTTCACGAGTTGTTTGTTTAGAATACAACCAAATTCTTCTAGTTTCTTTCATTGTTTCGAACATTAAACCAGATACTTGATCCAAAAAAATAGATAGTAGGGGATTATGCGTTGCTTTGGAAATTGCAGTATGAAACTCAAAGTCTACTTTTTCACCTAATTCGCCATCATCCTGTAACTGGCTCATTTCATCTAAAATGTTCTGTAAGGCTGCTAAATCGGCATCTGTTCTATTTCGGGCTGCAGAGCTAACGGTCCCTACTTCGATAATTTTTCGAACTTCTAGAAGATCGGAGATATCTTCTTTATTCATAAGAATAGCAGTAGATAATGGAAAGACCATATGATTCGCATCAAATGATTTTACAAAAGTTCCTTCCCCTTGTTTTATATCAACTAACCCCATTGCTTTAAGAGCGGATAATGCTTCTCTTATTGCGGAGCGACTAACTTGGAAATTTTCAGCAAGCTGTTGAACTGAATCAAGTCGATCTCCAGGCTGAAGGGAGCCTGTTCGTATCATTTCATGTAAAGTTTCTGCCACTTCTTCGTATAATTTTTTTGCTTTTATCTTCTTGTATTTCAAAATAGCTTCACCTCATGAACACTAAAATACACTGTTGTAGCTTCATTATACACAATATTTCTCTTCCTGGTATTTCTTTTCTAAAAATAAAACATTCATGAGCTATTGTCTCCCAACACAGGTATGAATAATTTTATAGTCCTATATCAAATGTTGGGATAAGACATCAAAATATAGATTGATAATTAGAGCATTACCTAAAAAAATATAATAAATATGCAACATAGTAGTTGTTAACCTTAATAAATAAGTATGGTGGCTGCATAAATAATCATATATTTTTAAGGTTATTAATAACTGAATAATATGATAGTATAGAATATAAAGAACTCTATTTGATAGAGTGGGGTAGAGAGCTAAAAAGTATTCATCTTTAATTTGAACTGCTATATTTGGCAATTAAAAAGGGTTGTTTTTTGTAATGAGAAGCAAAGGTGGATGCAAAACAGAATAATATGAAGGGGGAATCTAGATGTCCGACAATATGTTTCAATTATTAGCAATTCTTATTTATATGATTGCGATGTTGGTCATTGGTTGGTATGCATTCCGAAAGACGGCCAATT
Organism: Rummeliibacillus sp.; assembly: GCA_035554455.1. Taxonomy (GTDB): domain Bacteria; phylum Bacillota; class Bacilli; order Bacillales_A; family Planococcaceae; genus Rummeliibacillus. The sequence continues at coordinate 8,715 of DATMJF010000460.1, read as the reverse complement.
TAACAGATTACATGTTAGGTGGACGATCGTTAGGACCTGCTGTTACTGCTTTAAGTGCTGGGGCAGCGGATATGTCAGGTTGGCTATTAATGGGTTTACCGGGGGCTATTTATGCAAGTGGTTTAATAGAATCGTGGATTGCTGTTGGTTTAACTGTAGGGGCCTATTTAAACTGGCTATTCGTGGCACCACGCTTACGTATGTACACGCAAGTAACTAACGATTCAATTACTATTCCAAGTTATTTAGATAATCGTTTAAAGGATAAAACAAAATTACTAAGAATTGCATCTGGTCTAATTATTTTAATATTCTTCACTTTCTATGTTTCTTCTGGAATGGTAGCTGGTGGAGTATTCTTTGAAAGTTCATTTGGTTTTAACTATCATACGGGCTTATTGCTAACTTCAGGCGTTGTCGTTGCTTATACGCTATTTGGTGGTTTCTTGGCAGTAAGTTATACAGACTTTATACAAGGTCTTGTAATGTTTTTAGCATTAATTATTGTTCCGATTTTTGGGCTGTTTTTAACAGGTGGAATTTCAGAAACAGCTTCTTCTATACGTGAAGTTGATCCAAAGTTATTAAGTCTATTTTCAGGGGCTACAGTAACAGGTGTTATTTCAACTGTGGCTTGGGGGTTAGGCTATTTTGGACAACCTCATATTATTGTTCGATTTATGGCGATTAAAAGTGTAAAAGAAACAAAACAAGCACGTCGTATAGGAATCGGCTGGATGTTATTAAGCTTATTTGGTGCCGTTGCTACTGCATTAGTGGGGGTTGCGTATTATCAACAAAAAGGTCTAACACTGAAAAACCCTGAGACTGTATTTATAGCGCTAGGTCAAATACTATTTCATCCATTTATCGCAGGTATTATGTTAGCTGCTATTTTAGCTGCAATTATGAGTACAATTTCATCACAACTAATCGTAACATCTTCTGCATTAATTGAAGATATTTATAAAGCAGTATTTAAAACAAATGCTTCTGATAAACAATATGTATTTTTGGGTCGAATGGCCGTATTGCTCGTTTCTCTTTTAGCGATGTACTTGGCTTGGGAACAAGACAATAAAATTCTAGATCTTGTATCATTTGCTTGGGCTGGGTTTGGTGCAGCGTTTGGTCCAATTATCTTGTTAACACTTTACTGGAAAAAAATTATGAACTGGGGTGCTCTAGCAGGCATGGTAGCTGGTGCTGCAACTGCTTATATTTGGGGATCTAATGAGCATTTACATAAGGCCATGTATGAGATTGTACCGGGTTTTATCATTTGTTTAGTTGTCGCAGTAATTGTTAGCTTAATTACTTATAGACCAAATAAAGAAATCGAAGATGAATTTGATAGAACGATAGAATTATTAGAACAAGAAAAAAGAGGATAAAGGGGGCCCGCCTGTAGTTTGCAAAAAAATGCGGCTACAGGCTAATTTTTTCTAAGGGGTGGTAATAAATGTTCGAATTAGATCATGTTGTATATTTTACAACAAAAAGTCCAGCTCAAATTGCGCAGGAAGTTACAATAGAAGGAATTCATCCGGTTATTGGTGGGCAGCATATACAATGGGGAACGTATAATGCGTTGCTATATACAAAAAATAGTTATATTGAATGGTTAGCAGTGGAAAATGCTGATGTTGCAAAGGCGACGAGCCAACCACTTGTTAAACAGTTACTTTATGATATTGATGATGGAGAAGGATTTTATTCTTTATGCTTAAGATCAGATGATTTAAAAAGGAAAAACCTCTATTTCAGAAAGCTTGGCTATCGTACGAGTGGAGTTTTGCCAGCTGAAAGAAAAACAGCAGATGGCAAGGTCATTAGATGGAATATGTTGTTTATTGAGCAAAAACTAGATGAATCCCTGCCGTATCCATTTTTTATCGAGTGGGAACAGCCTTTGCAAGAAAGGTATGACATGCTAAAAGCAGATGATACAATTCGTAAAGCAAATGAAGAATTACAAATAGAACGTTGTATTTTCAATGTGAAAGATGTAAATAGAAAACTTACACAGTGGTCACGTTTATTATCATTACCTGTAAAAGGAAATACATTGAAATTGGCTAATACGACGTTTGTTTTTCAACAATTGCAAGAAGGAAAAGAACGACTTCAAACAATCGATATTGTGAAAGTTTGAGTTATTGACATTTATTGTGTTAGGATGAACATAACTTATAATACAGAGGGCTAGGAGAGTAGAATAAGCAATCTACTCTCTTTTTAATTAAGAGCAGAAGCGACCTTAAGGGGCAGCTAGATAGATTAAAAGCTGAAGCAGCTCAGCCTCTAAAGCTAGATAGGAAGCTTAAGATTTGTGAAGGAGGAATATTTTTTTGGATCCATTTATCGAGAAAGCAATATTAGTTGGAGTCAATTTACGTAATGATTTGCACTTCGACTACTCAATAGAAGAACTAGGAAATTTGGCGGAAGCACTAAACGTAGAAGTGGTTGGTGTTGTAACCCAAAATTTAGAACGTATAAATCCTTCGCACTATGTTGGTACAGGCAAAACAGAGGAAATTAAAAATTTCTATGATGAAGCAGATGCAAATTTAGTGATATTCGATGATGAATTATCACCATCACAAATTCGTAACTTGGAGAGAGATTTGGAATGTAAGGTTATTGACCGCACAATGCTTATTCTTGACATATTTGCTAGACGTGCTAAATCGAAGGAAGCACAAATGCAAGTGGAATTAGCACAATTGCAATATATGCTACCGCGATTAGTTGGACTTCGAGATTCCTTAAGTCGTCAAGGTGGTGGTACAGGCGGTGGATTTAAAAACCGTGGTGCAGGTGAAACAAAACTCGAACTCGATCGCCGGAAAATTGAAGAACAAATTGCAAAGCTCAATAAAGAGTTAGAGCTTGTAAAAGAACAACGTGAGACACAAAGAAAGCAACGTCGTAAAAGTGAAATTCCAATAGTCTCAATTGTAGGTTATACAAATGCAGGAAAATCTACTATTATGAATCAACTACTAAATAAAATTAATCAAGAAGAACATAAACAAGTTTTTGAAAAAAATATGCTATTTGCAACGCTTGAAACATCAGTAAGACAAATTACATTGCCTGACAAAAAGAGCTTTCTACTGACAGATACAGTTGGTTTTGTAAGTAAACTTCCACACCATTTAGTAAAAGCTTTCCGTTCCACACTAGAAGAAGCAAGAGATGCAGATTTACTTTTGCATGTGGTGGATGCATCCAATGCAGAAAACCAATATATGATGGAAGTTACAAACGACACATTGCATTCAGTTGGTGTAGAAGACATTCCAACTATTTATGTGTTTAACAAAGCAGACCTAGCTAATCTTGCTTATCCTTATATAAATAACAATCAACTTTGGATGTCAGCAAAAGAGGGAGCAGGGCTTGATGAATTACTACAATTAATTCGTCAACATATCTTCTCTGATTATGTAACGTGTACATTTTGTATACCGTTTGAACGAGGAGACATTGTTTCTTATCTGAATGAATCTGCTCATATATTAGAAACAGCTTATGATGAAAAAGGCACTGTTTTAAAAGTAGAAGTACATGAATCGACTGCGCAAAAATATCAAAAGTTTCGGGTAAACTAGGGAGGTGACAAAAGTCATCTCTTTTTTTATTATAAGCTGTTAAATTTGATTATTAATATTTGAAAGGAATAGCTATTGTGCCAGCAAGTAGCTCGCATTACGATTAGCGTGCTAGCACTTTCAACAGTATTCATTAACAATGCCTTAATTAATAACGAGTGAGTGAAACAAATGTATTTATGGAAAGTACATCCTTTTTAGGAGTGTTTTTCAATGTATAAAATAGTTGTAATTTTCTGATTATAATATATATTAAAATGTTGATGTTAAAGGACTTATTCTTATTGAGAAAATCAAAAAATAAACATTTTACCTTTTCAGATTATTTTTTGACATGATACAACTGTGCGTGTATAATGGACAACATACTTCACTAAATTACAAAGATATAAACTTTATAGTTTGAATTGTGAGACTATTTTTTATATTGAAAGAAGGAGAGTTTCTTATGGCAACTAAAGAGGAAATCGTCAAGTCAGTTCCTCAAACAGGATTCTTCGGACATCCAAAGGGATTATTTAGTTTGTTCTTCACGGAATTCTGGGAACGCTTCTCATACTATGGTATGAAGGCCATCCTTATATATTTCATGTACGATACAGTACAAAATGGTGGTTTGGGGTTAGATAAAACTACAGCCACTTCAATTATGGCGATCTATGGTTCATTAGTATATATGTCAGGTATTATTGGTGGATGGATTGCTGACCGTATTTTAGGTACTAGAAGAACAATCTTCTGGGGCGGTATTTTAATTATGGTTGGTCATATCTGCTTAGCAGTTCCTGGTGGCTTACCATTCTTATTTACTTCAATGGTATTTATTATTATTGGTACTGGTTTATTAAAACCAAACGTATCATCAGTTGTTGGTGATATTTACGCAGATGACGATAACCGTCGTGATGCAGGCTTCAATATCTTCTATATGGGTATCAACGCAGGTGCGTTCATCTCTCCACTAATTGTAGGTGCCGTACAAAAAAATTATAACTATCATGTAGGTTTCGGTATTGCGGCAATTGGTATGGCTATTGGGTTATTCATGTTCACACTTAACCAAAAACAAAAATTGGGTCTTGCGGGTGTAGAACCTAAAAATCCATTAAATGCTAAAGAACGTAGTAGCTTTCTTAAAAAATTGATTGTTGCAGTTATTGTACTAGCTGTATTAGTTTTAATTGCAGCAATGAGTGGTAACTTATCAATCGATGGAGCTGTTAACTTCTTCACAGTAATCGGTTTATTAGCACCAATCGCAATATTTATTTGGATGTTCTCTAGTAAAAAAACAAAAAAAGAAGAGAAGTCACATCTTCTTGCATATATTCCATTATTTATTACGGGGACAATGTTCTGGATTATTCAAGAACAAGGTTCAACTATTCTTGCTACTTATGTAGCTGAACGTACTGATTTAACAGTTGGATCATTTACAATTCCAGCTTCTTGGTTCCAATCATTAAACCCATTATTTATCATTACAATGGCTCCAATCTTTGCTTGGATTTGGGTTAAATTGGGCAAACGTCAGCCATCTACACCAATTAAATTTTCATTATCACTATTATTTGCTGGTTTATCATTCTTAATCATGATTATCCCTGCAATATCTTCTGGTGGTAAAGAATTAATAAGCCCATTGTGGATTGTTCTTTCATTCTTCCTAGTAGTAGTTGGTGAATTACTGATGTCACCAGTTGGCTTATCAGCAACAACGAAATTAGCTCCAGCTGCATTTGCTGCACAAACCATGTCACTTTGGTTCTTAGCTAGTACTGCAGCTCAAGCACTTAACGCTCAATTTGCAAAACTATTTGCGGAAATTTCTGAAGTTCAATACTTTGGTTATCTTGGTGGAGCTTCTATAGTACTATTCTTTATCATGTTATTACTAAGCCCTTGGATTTCTAAGAAAATGGGTACCCTTAAATAAAATTAATTTTATACAGGACCTGTCCTATCAGAGTCGGTTATGCCGATTTTGTAGGACGGGTTTTTTTTATTTCAAAGGCTATGTTCATGGATATCCACAGTGCCAGCGCAATATAGATTCTTTTCGAATAGCAACAATCATAGTTAACAACGCTTATTTAATAAACGCTAAATGAGAATCGAGAAACGCAAAAAATGAGTAATTATAGACGTTTGTTGGTAATTCGTCACTTATTTGATAATCATTTTCAATTAATCATTGAAAATGATTATCGAGATGGTATAATAAATATTGTGAGTTAAATGATAATGATTTTCATTTTCAAAAAAAACAATTTACTTACAAAATGGAAAAAAGTAGGGGATTGTTATGAAGAAACGATATTTATTTTTAGCGCTGGTTGTCTTATCGATCGTATCTCTCTTCGTAGGGGTAACGAATATATCACCAAAGGATTTGCTCAATATTCATTCGGAGAAAACGCAAATTTTTCTTATTAGTCGTGTACCTAGGTTAATCGCGATTATATTAGCAGGGGTTGGTATGAGTATTGCAGGGTTAATTATGCAAAGTTTAAGCCGCAATAAGTTCGTGTCACCTACAACGGCGGGGACATTAGATGCAACACGTTTAGGAATTCTCGTATCGATGCTGTTATTTGCAAACGCTTCGATGTTAGAAAAAATGGCCGTATCATTTGTATTTGCATTAGCCGGCACACTATTATTTATGCAAATTTTGAACCGTATTAAATTTAAGGACGCAATCTTTATTCCACTAGTTGGGTTAATGTTTGGGAATATTTTATCTTCTATTACAACTTTCTTCGCTTATAAGTCGAATGTGATTCAGAATATTTCGACTTGGCTACAGGGGGATTTTTCGATGATTATGAAGGGGCGCTATGAATTGCTCTATATTAGTGTTCCGATATTAATCATTGCCTATTTGTATGCAAATCGTTTTACAGTTGCGGGGATGGGGGAAGATTTTGCAAAGAACTTAGGGCTAGCCTATAAGCGAATCGTCAATTTTGGTTTAATTCTCGTAGCTTTAGTGACTACTACTGTTGTGCTAACAGTAGGTATGATTCCATTTTTAGGTTTGATCATCCCGAACATCGTTTCCATTTTCAAAGGAGATCATTTACAAAAGACTTTACCACATACCGCTTTGCTAGGAGCAATCTTCCTATTGATATGCGATATTTTGGGTCGTATGTTGATTTATCCATATGAGATTTCGATTAGCTTAATGGTAGGCGTCATCGGCAGTGCAGTCTTCCTATTCTTGTTGTTTAGGGGGAGAGCATATGCGTAACAGTATGAAAATGATTATATTAGTGATTCTTGCTACTATGTTTTGTTGCTTATATCTAATTCAAGGCTTAAGTGGTAATTATGATTACATATTGCCTCGCCGTACAATTAAAGTGATAGCGATGGTGTTAACCGGTGTTTCAATTGCCTATTCAACTGTTATATTCCAAACAATCACACATAATCGCATTTTAACCCCAAGTATTATGGGATTAGATTCGTTGTATTTGTTATTGCAAACAGTCATCATCTTCTTCCTCGGATCTAGTCATGTGGCGATTATGAATGCACAAGTGAATTTCATTATTTCTGTAGTTGTAATGATTGGCTTTGCTTTATTGCTCTATCAGTTTTTATTTCGCTCAGGGGGCCGTCCGATTTACTTTTTACTTTTAGTCGGCATTATTGTGGGGACTTTTTTAGGAAGTGTTACAACTTTCATGCAAGTGTTAATCGATCCTAATGAGTTTGCTCGAGTGCAAGATAAGATGTTCGCAAGTTTTAATAATGTGAATGGCGATTTAGTATGGTTTGCATTAGTAATCGTCATCATTGTTATGGTATTTGGCTGGCGTATGGTAAATCAATTAGATGTCTTATCACTTGGTCGTGAAACAGCTATTAACTTAGGCGTTCCGTACGATAAGGTAGTAAAGCGCATGCTTATCATATCTGCAGTGTTAATCGCAGTATCAACAGCATTAGTTGGGCCGATTACATTCTTTGGATTAATTGTAGCAAACCTGTCTTATCAATTTTTCAAAACATACAAGCATTCCGTGCTCATTACGGGTGCAGCTCTTATAAGTCTAGTTGCATTAATCGGTGGTCAATGGATAGTTGAACGAGTCTTTACTTTTTCAACAACATTAAGTGTTATCGTCAATTTCATCGGTGGTATCTACTTTATTTACTTATTATTAAGGGAGAGTCGATCTGCATGATTCAAGTAAAAGAAATATCCAAATTCTTTGGGAAGAAAGTCGTCGTTGATAAAGTAAGCGTTGATATCAAACGTGGAAAGATTACTTCCTTTATCGGTCCCAATGGCGCCGGTAAATCTACATTATTATCGATGGTAAGTCGCTTGTTAGATGCAGACACTGGTGAAGTGCTACTTGATAGTAGAAATGTAAAGAAAGTAAAATCCAATGACTTTGCAAAACGCGTATCGATTTTAAAACAATCTAACTTCATGAATGTACGCTTAACAATCCGCGAACTTGTTTCTTTTGGACGTTTCCCATATTCACAGGGGCATTTAACAGATGAAGATAATCGGAAAGTCGACGAATCGATTCACTATATGAATTTAGAAGATATTCAGCATGATTATTTAGACGAGTTATCAGGTGGTCAACGCCAACGAGCATTTATCGCAATGGTAATCGCTCAAGATACCGAATATATATTGTTGGATGAACCATTAAATAACTTAGACATGAAGCATTCTGTTCAGATTATGAAAATCTTAAGAAAGCTTGTGGATGAATTAGACAAAACGGTTGTTATTGTCTTGCATGATATCAACTTTGCATCTGTCTATTCGGACTACATTATTGCATTAAAAGATGGAAAGGTCATCAAAGATGGCCCAACTAATGAAATTATTAACTCTGAATCATTAAAAGAAATTTATGATATGGATATTCCTATTCAAGAGATGAATAGTTGCCGTATCTGCGTATATTTTAATTCATAATAAAGGAGAAGAAAAAAATGAAAAAGTGGTCGTTATTAACATTGGTATTTGCAATGCTTCTAGTATTAGGCGCATGTGGCTCTAAAGATTCAAGTAAAGAGGATTCAAATGCCGGTTCAAAAGAAGAAACAATTACAG